>JBEUIR010000382.1:0-2429 GCA_040415395.1 Candidatus Thiothrix namsaraevi | reverse complement strand
GCAAACACCGCCAATTTCCCCGCGCACCCGCTGGCTTCAAACAAACGGCTTTCATCGGCATTGAAACGCGCCGGTGTTGCCGCATCCACATCGCGCAACCTTGCCAGGTAGTCGCGAGCCGATGCCAGCTTGCCGCCGTCATCCACCCCGTCTTTCGCAAAATCGCCAGACTCCAGCCGCGCAATCATCTCCTCCGGCGAATCGCCCAACGCAATCCCCAAATGGTTAACCATTTCGAGCTTGCCCTGTGCATTCACCTGCGCAAACAGCGCCATTTCGGTGTAAGCCGGGCCGCGTTTGACCAAAGCTCCGCCCGAATTATTCGCCACCCCGCCGACAATCGACGCGCCCAAACAGGACGAGCCGATCACCGAATGCGGCGCACGCTTCAATGGCTTGAGCAATTTTTCCAGCTTGTGCAAAGTCGCACCGGGAAAACTCAACACCTGTTCACCGCCGTTCAACAGCACCAGATCGTCCATCGCCAAGGTATTGATCACCACCACCTCACGGTCGTAATCGTCCCCGCTGGGGGTCGAGCCTTCCGTCAAGCCGGTTTTCGCCGCCTGCATAATGATAATGGTGTTCGCATCCACACAGGCTTGCAGCACGTGCCACAGTTGCATGAGGGTTTGCGGAAACACCACCGCCAATGCCGTGCCACTGCCCGAACGGAAACCAGTACGGTAATACTCAGTACGGCGTTGTCCGCTCGTCAGTTTATCCGCGCCCACAATGCCTTGCAGGGTGGTGATCAGGGGATGGTTCATGGCATTTGCCTCACATTAACGGGTCAGTCACGCCTAACACATGGATGGCAATCATGGTAATAATGCCCGCCATCACCAAGTAATACAGCGTCGGAATCACCGTCATGCGGATGGTTTGCCCTTCACGCCCCAGCAAGCCCACCGTTGCCGATGCTGCCACCACGTTGTGAATCGCAATCATATTGCCCGCTGCCGCACCGACCGCTTGCACCGCCACCAATAACGCACCTGACACCCCAATCAACCCCGCCGTATCAAACTGGAATTGCGCCAACATCAGGTTAGAAACGGTATTCGAGCCAGCAATAAACGCCCCCAATGCCCCAACTGCCGGAGCAAAGAACGGGTAAACATCACCCACGCTGGTCGCCACCAATTGTGCCATTGCGCGTGGCATAGACGGTAAATCCGCCAGATTCACCCCAGAGTTAATCAAAATCCGCACCATTGGAATGGTGAAAATCAATACAAAGCCCGCACCCAGCAACGTCCGTGAAGACTCACCCACCGCCGCTTTCAACTCAGAAAATTTCATGCGATGCAGGAAGAATGTCGCCAGCACCACCAGCACCATAATGCCACCCGGCAAATACAAGAACTCGATTTTGCCAGAAATGCCTTTTTCACCCAGAATATCCACCCAAGGCAATACCAAGGTATTATTGAGGAAAGCTTTCACATCGGCATTTGCCCGTGACAACACCAGCAACGCCGCCAGCAACACATACGGCAACCACGCCATGCCAATCGACACGGGAGCTTTTGCGGTCAGGCTATCCAGCTTGATTTCAATGCTGCCCATCCATTCCGCTGCCCATTCGCTCGGTGGAGCAAAATCCCACGATTTTTTCGGCACGAGGAAACCGGCACGCGCCGCCGGTACAACCAATGCCAAACCCACCAATGCACCAATAATAGAAGGGAATTCCGGCCCTAAAAACACGCCAGCCAGTGCGTAAGGAATCACAAACGCCAAACCGGCAAAAATCGCAAACGGTGCAACCGCCAAACCCTCCTTCCATGACTTGTTACGCCCAAAGAAACGGGTCAGCATCATCGCCATAAACAACGGCATTAACACGCCAATAATCGCGTGCGTAATCGCCACCTCAGAGGTAATCAGCGCGTAAAACACCTCCCAACTAGAGCCATTCGCTGTCAGAGTTTCGCTGATACCGGCTTTATCCAAACCGCCGGAAACACCCACCACAATTGGTGTACCCACCGCGCCAAACGATACGGGGGTAGATTGCACCATCATCCCAATCATTACCGCTGCCATTGCCGGGAAGCCTAATGCCACCAACAAGGGTGCTGCTACCGCTGCCGGTGTCCCAAAGCCGGATGCGCCTTCAATAAAGCAACCAAACAGCCACGCCACAATAATCGCCTGAATGCGCCGATCCGGGCTGATATTCGAGAACCCTGCCCGAATCGCGGTAATCGCCCCCGAATGTTTCAGCGTATTCAGCAGCAAAATGGCCCCGAAAATAATCCACAGAATGGCACCCGTCAGAATCAGACCTTGCAGGGTAGAAGCCAGCACCCGGTTGAAGGTCATTTCCCACGCGGTCAGCGCAATCGCTGCCGTCACCACAAATACCACGGGCATCGCACGCCGTGCAGGCCAGTTCAATCCCACTAGCAGCACGGCTGCTA
>JBEUIR010000381.1:0-2431 GCA_040415395.1 Candidatus Thiothrix namsaraevi | reverse complement strand
CCGCGCTTGTAACTGTGACGCGGGCGGCGTTACCTGCCGTAATGCCCGCCCCAATGTCGCCCGACTCGCCAGAATATGAATCCCCTGCTTGGCACGGGTCACTGCAGTATACAGCAATTCGCGCCCCAACAAGGGCAAATCATCCATCTCCGGCAAGACCAGCAACACCCGCGTAAATTCCGAACCTTGGCTTTTGTGAATGGTCATCGCCCAAGCAGTTTCATGCGCAGGCAAACGGATCGGTGCAATTGCACGGTAATTCCCCGCCTCACCGGTCGGAAACCACACCCGCAAATCACCGTTGGTATCCGGCAAGGCAATGCCAATATCACCGTTGAACAAATTCTGGCGGTAATCGTTTTGCGTCACCATAACCGGTCGCCCCACGTACCAAGGGCGTTGCGCCCCCGCGTGGATAGGCAATACCCGCTGCATCACCCCATCGACCCAGCCATTCAGGGTTTCAACACCCTGTCGCCCTTGCCGCAACGGAGTCAGAATACGCAGCGCATTAAATGCGTTGAAAATCGCCTCGACCGCGCCGCCGTTAACCGCTGCGATATAATCCTGCCAGCCATCACGTAACCACGCCGCATCCAATCCTGCTGACGCTTCATCCAAGATCACCTCAGCAAACTCGGTGGAAGCCAACACCGCCAACAACCGCGCTTCATCCGCTGCACGAATCGCCTGCGCCAATTGCCCCACGCCATCCGCCTCATTGAAACGGTAGCTGGTTTGCAACAGTGTCATCTGCGCGGCTAACGCCTCCCCACTGCACAAATCGCGGAAAATCGACCCGGTTTCCACCGACGCCAATTGATCCTTA
Organism: Candidatus Thiothrix namsaraevi; assembly: GCA_040415395.1. Taxonomy (GTDB): domain Bacteria; phylum Pseudomonadota; class Gammaproteobacteria; order Thiotrichales; family Thiotrichaceae; genus Thiothrix; species Thiothrix namsaraevi. The sequence continues at coordinate 1,602 of JBEUIR010000381.1, read as the reverse complement.
TCGCCCAGCAAAATCAGCCTGGCTGACGGCGGCACGGCTTCAAACAAATGTGTCATTAAGGAAATATCGATCATCGACGCTTCATCCACAATGACCACATCGGCTGCCAAGGGGTTATGCACGCCATGCCGAAACCCGACCCGATTGGGGATGAAACCCAGCAAACGGTGCAAGGTGCTGGATTGCTCCGGCATCGCACACGTAATGTTTTCGCGCTGACGGGTGTGACGAATCGACTCCTGCATTCGCATGGCGGCTTTGCCGGTAGGTGCTGCCAGCAAAATCCGCGTTGGTGACACCCCACTGCTAATGAAATCCGCCAGAAGGCGTGTCACTCTGGTGGTTTTCCCCGTCCCCGGTCCCCCGGAGATAATCATCAACGTGTCATCCTGCATCCGCGATTGAATGCATTGCGCCAAACGCTGTTCATAATGCCAATAACGGTATAGCCAAGCATGGGTATCGCTGACAATCAAGGGTTTGTAATCACCCTCCCGCCCCACCACAGAAGAGTTCTGTAAGGCTTCCCAATCCACTTCCGGCAATGCGACACGCGGCACGGCAATCACGCCCTCGCGGGTATGCGCACTCACTTGCCGCACCACCGCTGCCAGATCACGCGCCTGAGTGCTACCGTCCAAGCGTTTCAGCAAACTGGCAAGCTGCTCATCGAGTGGGTGCGAAACCGGTGGCGCTAACAGCATTACAGCGTTTTCACATGCTCTTTGAGGAACGCATTGAAACGCTTGCCGATTTCCGTGTGACGTGAAGCGTATTCAATATTCGCCATCATGTAGCCCATTTTGGAACCGCAGTCGTGGCTTTTGCCGGTGATATGGAAGGCATTGACCTGATATTCACGCATTAATAAGCCGATCGTGTCCGTGAGCTGAATTTCATCCCCGGCACCCAACGGCGTGCGCTTCAGCCAACCCCAGGTATGTGGTGACAATACATAACGCCCAACCACCGCCAAATTCGATGGCGCGTCATTCACCGCAGGCTTTTCGACAATCGCATTCATTGCCACCGACTCGCCCGCCGCGAGGGTATGCCCGTTAATATCGACAATACCGTAAGATGACACTTTGCTCATGGGTACAGGTTCGACCATGATTTGGCTGTAGCCGGTTTCATCGTACAAATCCAGCATCGCCGCAAGGTTATCCTTGCTCAAATCGCTCGCTGCATCATCAATCAGCACATCCGGCAACACCACCGCACACGGTTCGTTACCCACAATCGGGTGGGCGCACATAATCGCGTGTCCCAAGCCTTTCGCCTGCCCTTGACGGACGTGCATGATGGTCACATCACGCGGGCAAATCGAACGCACTTCATCCAATAACTGACGCTTGACACGCTTTTCCAGCATGGTTTCCAACTCAAAACTGGTGTCGAAATGGTTTTCGATGGAATTTTTACTGGAATGTGTGACCAGTACGATTTCCTTGATACCCGCCGCCACGCATTCATTCACGACGTATTGGATCAAGGGTTTGTCAACAATCGGCAACATTTCTTTGGGAATGGCTTTGGTAGCAGGCAACATTCGTGTACCCAAACCAGCCACTGGAATCACAGCCTTGCGGACTTTATGTT
>JBEUIR010000380.1:0-2440 GCA_040415395.1 Candidatus Thiothrix namsaraevi | reverse complement strand
ATTGCGTACCGCGCAAGATGCGTTGGGGCAGATTACCGGACGGTTTACGCCGGATGATTTGCTGGGGGAGATTTTTAGTTCGTTTTGTATCGGCAAGTAGTTCATTCACTGGCTAATACAAATAACGCAAAATATCAGCCTTAGATTCAAATTAACTACATGATTTTAATGAAATTGATTGCATATATTGCAAACTAGCACAGATTGACACCAGCCGATTTATGGCATACAAGTAGGCATACAAAACAACGTATGCCAAGGACTGTATGCCAACCATCACCAAACCACTGACACCTACCACCATCGGCAACTTGAAGCCCAAAACGAACCGCTACCCTAAGTCGGATGGCGGATGTACCGGGCTGTTTATCGAAGTCATGCCTTCCGGTTCAAAAATCTGGCGTTACCGCTATACCTTGAATGGTGAACGGCAATCCCCTGTTACGATTGGTAGTTACCCATCAATCACTATTGAGGCAGCGCGGGAACGTGGGCGCAAATACGCGGCAATGGTGGCGCAAGGTATTTCCCCGGTGATGGATGCGAAAAAAGACCGTGGTGCAGCCCTTGTACTGGATACCGTCAAAGCATTTGGAGTGCATTGGTTTGATACACAGATTGCGAATAAGTCAGAGGATTACCGCAAAACGACGTTACGCACACTGGAAAAAGACATTTACCCGATGATTGGCAATAAGCCGATGGGGGAAGTGATTTCCGGCGATGTGCTGGCGATTTGCGACAAGATCAAAGGTCGGGGTTCACCACAAGCGGCATTGCTGGCGCGTAACGTCATCAAGCGGATGTACGATTATGCGATTGATCGGCAAGTTGTTGTCACTATCAACCCAGCAAAGATGTTAGTGGCGCGTTTTATTGCTACGCAAAGCAGCCGTGAACGGGTGTTGTCGCCTGATGAAATTGGCAAGGTGTTACGGGCGGTGTATTTGTCGGATATGGCGCGTCCTAACAAATTAGCCTTGCACCTGCTTTGCATAACGATGGTGCGCAAGAGTGAACTGCGGAATGCCGAATGGTCAGAATTCGATTTTGAGGCGGCTATCTGGCGTATTCCTGCGGAACGCATGAAGAAAGAGAAGGAGCATTGGGTTTATCTGTCTACGCAAGCGGTGGGCTTGTTCAAGGAACTGAAAGCCTTGGCTACCAGTGAGATTTATGTTTTTCCGGCACGGCATGGGCGCGTAGACAAGCCTATCTGCAAATCAACGCTGAATCAGGCTATCAAGATGTTGGATACGGATGTGCAGCATTTTGTGTTGCACGACTTCCGGCGCACGGCTTCCACGCACTTGCATGAAATGGGTATGTCCAGCGATGCAATAGAAAAGGCGTTAGCGCACAAGATTGGCGGCATCAAGGGTATTTACAACCGGGCGCAATATGGCGAAGAACGCAAAAAGCTGTTGCAGCTATGGGCGGATTTTGTGGATGCACAGATTGAAAATGGGCGCACATCCATCATCGGCAACTTTGCAAAATCGGAATAAATACAGGTGGTGAATTTAAGTTATTGTTATTTGTGTTATTGGTTTGTCAAACTAGCTTTTACTATTGTGATGGCTGGTCGATGGGTGTGTTTGGTGTGTGCAGACGGCAATGTTTGCTACACTGCCCTCATACAACACCCTTCTGGGGAAATCTTGCTGACTGATTGCGAGTATCAACCATGACCGACGAAAAGCCGCGTAAAACGCTGTCCATCACGCGCAAGCCTGCCAGCTCTACGGCACAGGCAGAAAATGACGGCAACGCGCCTACGGGCATTAAACGCACCGGAAAGCGCATCATTACCCGTGAGCAATTGCCGGATGTGCAGAAACCCGGTATACCCAAGAAACCGCCTAAAAAGCCCAACAAGCCAACGCAGGGCAAACGCCCACGGCAACCGCTAAAACCCAAGAAACCGCCGCCTAGCGAATTACGGGCGCGTGAATTGAATGATTCGCTGAATGGGTTTGCGGTGTGGCTTCAGCGTCAACCGTTGGCGTTGGGGATCGAAAAGCAGGTATTCCGCTACATTGCCGACCATCACTTGAGCGCATCCAAGCGGGTGGTGCAACGCTTGCTGTATGCCCATACGCACCGACGTGACTATTTGCAAGCGGTGGCAGCGGGTGGGATGCGTTACGGGCTGGATGGGCAGGAAGCCGAAGCGATTACGGCGGCAGAACGTGATTATGTCGTTAGGGTATTGGCATTGGAAAAATGCAGTGAGTAAAAATATAAGCTATTGTATGGCAAGCAATAATGTGTAAAAGGTGTTGTTATGATTCAGCAAATTAGCATCAACGGTTTTAAATCCATCCCTGATATGACGCTAGAGTTAGGTCGGGTGAATTGTTTTATTGGTGCTAACGGGGTGGGCAAGAGCAATATTCTGGAAGCTATTGGGGTGTTGGTGGCAATCGTGGGGTTTTTG
>JBEUIR010000379.1:0-2445 GCA_040415395.1 Candidatus Thiothrix namsaraevi | reverse complement strand
TGGGTCGGCTCTTTGGGTTGATAGAAACCGCAGTCCACACTCAGATCGCTATTTGCGTCGGTATCGCCATCCTTGATGGGTTCAGCACCGGCGGTCAGCGTGAATGGCAGCGTTTGCACATTACCGCCTACTACCGCACAGTTGCTGTCGTCATTAGCAGAATCCGTGTCGACTGCCGCGCCCCCTTGCGTCACAACGTAGCCATTTGGTGCTTTCACCCGCACGATGTACTCACCTTCCGGCAAGTTACCGAACAAGTATTGGCCGTCAATACCCGTTTGCTGGTAATCAACAGCATTGCCGTCCAAATCTTTCACAGGGTTGCCGTCTTTATCCAGCAAGGTCACTACCGCACCAACCAATGGTGCTTCGCCCTCATCTTGCTTGCCGTTTTCATTGGCATCAATCCAAACCGTATCACCCACAGCAACAGGGATTGCCGGTTTTGGTGGGATCACCGCAAAGTCCACGGTCAGGTCAGACAGGGCATCCGGGGTATTAACACCGTCTTCACCCGCAACACCACTGGCGGTATCCAACTCACCGGTTGGCGCATTGCCATCCAAGGTGATCACGTTGGAACACAAGCCCTCGGCAATGACATCACTGCCATTGTCGTTGCTATCCACACCTGCATTCGCATCCGTTTCATTACCACCCGTGCTGGCGCTGAAACCATCGAGCGTTGAGCCTGTTGCAAAATTGCTGGCGGCAACACACACTTTGTAATCGCCAGCAGCAAGACCACTGAACAAATAGAAACCTTTGCTGGTGGTGGTCGTGGTCAGCAGCGCACCCTCGGCATTACGCAACTCAATCACAACACCATCGGCGACGGCGGCTTCGCCTTCATCCAGTGTGCCGTTGTTGGCATTCGCTGGGGTATCCGCGCCATCGTCGATCCAAACTTTGTTACCCAAGCTGTGTACGGGTTCGGTCGGCTTATAAAAACCACAGTCAACGCTCAGGTTGCTGTTCGCATCCGTATCACCATCGTCAACCGGTTCGCCACCCGCCGTCAGAGTAAACAATGCAGTGGTAATGCTGCCATCACCTTGCACCGCACAGTTGCTGTCATCATTCGCCGGAACGGTATCCACATCACCCGCACTTGGGCTAGGAATATAATCTTTCGGTGGGGTAACTTTAACGCTGTAATCACCTTCTGGCAGATTACCAAACAGGTATTTGCCGGTCGCATCAGTAGTAATTTCGGCAACGATCGTGCCAGTCAAATCTTTAGCAGGAGCGCCAGTGCTATCCAGCAAGCTAACAGTTGCGCCTGCCAATGGGTTTTCACCAGCGGTTTGCTTGCCGTCTTTATCGGTATCGTCCCAAATAATGTCACCGACAGAAACCGGCGTTTTTGGAACGGCTGGCAAAATATTCAGAGCGTAGTCTTCGACTTCGCCGTCAGCCGCTTCGCCACCGATGTTATCACCACCAGCGGTGGAACAACGGAAGCGAGTATAAATCGTGCCTTCTGCTGCAAAGGCGGGAACATCCATCGTCAGGTCATTGACGCCAGCCGAGAGCACCTGATCAATGAAAACTTGCTCGCCTGCACCGCCCCAACTGCCATCTTGATTCCAGTCGACCCAAGCGTTTAATTTACAAGCGGCACTCGCCGTTACTTGTACCACGCTCTTGGTATCACCCACATGCAGCGGTTCAATCGCGACCCCATCTTCATCATCTTTTTTACCGAATTCATCGGTTGCACATACGCCGTAAACAGACTGACCTTCATCAGCATCATCAGCACTACCGCCCCCCTGCAATGTACCGGAATCACCATCCACACACTTACCCAGATACACATCTGTGCCAAGCTGGTGACGTGCGCCGTCGCTAGTGAGTAATACCGGGAAAGTAGGATCTGTTGCATCACCGTAGTCAAACGGGAGCGAAACAGCAGCGCACGATTTGTTATTGGCGGTATCGCTATCACTGCCGCCCGTATTAACCACTTGCGTGCAGTTTTCGACAACTTCATTCGCATAAGCTGGTGGCAATGTCGCAAACGCGCCAACCATGGAAATGCACAAGGAGAGCTTTATTATTTTCATCTATAGTGCCCCGATCAATTAAATTTTATATCAGTGTTAGCATCGGCGTAAGTGTATGAGGGCTATGCCCCATACACGTTGGTACAGAACAATCTGCTTATTTTACGGTTGCAGTGATTTTCAGCACTTTATTCGCGCCATTACTCAAATCACCCACTGTCCACAAACCTGTTGCCGACACATAATTGCCAGCACTGTCGTCACTTACATAAATCAAGGTGCTAGGTAACTGGTCAGTGACGGTTACGCCTGTGGCATTGTCCGGCCCTTTGTTGGTGGCGGTCAGGACATAGATAACCTTGTCGCCACGACGTACTGTCGTTACCGCAGTGCCAGCGCCATCAGTAACCGCCTTGATCAGCTCAATATCGACTTT
>JBEUIR010000378.1:0-2450 GCA_040415395.1 Candidatus Thiothrix namsaraevi | reverse complement strand
TTACATTTCCGAATTCAGCAAATTACCGATGCGGAATGAGGCGGAACCCGCACTCGATTCGGTATACGCGCCTTCTGCCAGACTCGCCATTTCCTTGAGTTCGGGTGAACTCAGTTCGTAAGCAATGGTGTGAATCGGGATGCCGACCAGTTCCAGTAAGGTTTTGGTTTGCTCGAAATCCACGCCCGTATTAGTTTCGCCGTCGGATAGTACGAAGATCACGGTTTTGTAATCCGGGTGGGTCTTTTTGAACTCAGTCAATAAATTCGCAGCAACCAAGGTGGCACTGTAAGTCGCGGTTTTACCACCCACCGAAAACTGTTCCACCGCACCATTAAATAAGGATTTTTGTTGCACGTTGAATGGGTTAATCGGCAAATCCACGTTCACCGTATCGCTGTACGACACTAAGCCAATCGCGTTACTGGCACTGATCAGGTCGGAGGATTCGATCAGGGCTTTTTTCAGGTTTTTAATGCGTTCGCCTTCCATTGAGCCGGAAATGTCGGTCACAAACACCGCTGCAACGGGTTTGCCACCGGACTTTTTCTGCTTCCAAAGTTTTTGCGCTTGGGCAAGGGTGTTGCCATCGGGAATTTTGTAGGCATCGCGGTAATCAAGGCTGGTTTCAAAGCCGTACTTGGTTAACACCGCTTTTTGGGTGGCAATGTAGTTAGCAAACAGCTTCAAGGTTTCCAACTCCGCCGGGTCAGCCTCGCTGGTGGCGTACAGCGGGTTATCGTGGCGCACCCCGAACGGCACGAATTGGTAATCATCCATGCCCGTGGTGCTTAACCAGGTTTGTTCGCTGCCCACAAAGCCATCCAATACGCCGCTGCCCATGGCGGCATCACGCATTTGCAGGGTGTTTTGCGCCACAAACGGCACACCAAGCTGGAAGGCTTCAAACGCGCTGGCAACATCCGGCGACAACAGTTGGCTGTGGTCGCCTTTGGCAAACGCATCCAGCACCGTGATTAGGAAGTTTAACCCCGTGGCGGATTGGTACGGGTTGGTGTAACCCATTGCAAATTCGCCGCTGCTGACATTGGTGAGCAATTTGGCAACGTCGAGCTTGCCATCGGTGGTAATCAGGTCGAGTTTGGTTTTCCGCGCAATCACTCCGCCAACGCTGGAGGCAGTTACGTCGGCAATGGTGGTGAGTTTATTGCTGCTGCTATTCACTAAACTGCCCCACAAGGCATTCGCGGGGGAATACGCTTCGGCAATGTATTGCCCGGTCATAATGAATTGCGCCCCTAACCCAGAATCGAGCTTGCGGATGGTAATCGCGGCTTTTTTGCCATTGCTTAGGGTTTGGCGTTGTTGGTTGAAATTTTTCGCTAACTCCAGATACACGCCATCCAAGCCGTTGCCTGCTTTGTCGGCAGAGGTGAAGATTTCGGCGACTTCGGTGTCATTACTGTCGGTTACGTCCAGCAACAGCGGGTATTCGGCTAAATCAGGCAACATTGCCAGCAAATTGGTGCGGGTCAATTGGATATTAGCGCGGTACTGGTTTTCACGCTGGGTGGGTTGAATGTCGGTTCGCACCAGTTCGGCGATTTTGGCTTCGGCTTTTTCTTTGGTGTTGAGAGTTTCGCCACAGCCGCTTAACGTGGTGGCGATTAGCCAAGCGAGGGCGGTGAAAGTAAGTGTGTTGCGACTATTCATGACTGAATTCCTGTGTGGCTGGCGGTTTGTGCCAAACTGACTAAACGCGCCAAGGTGTCGAGCCGCGCAAATTGGCTGACTGAGCGAATATTGGCGACTTCCACGGCGGTTTCGTTTAAGGCAGTGAAGAATTTATCGTTTTCGGCGAGTAACGTGGTAATGCGTTGTTGTTGTTCCTGATGCAAATCCGACTGCGCGGCTTGGCGGTTTAACCCAGCAAGGCTGTGCCCGACCGCCACCATATCGGTGAGGTTTTGCACCACGTGTTCCTGCACGCTGCGCGCCGCATTCAGGTAGGTAATCGGGGCGAATTGTTTGCCGACAAAACGGGTTTCCACCACCGAACGGTAATCGTCGAGAATATCGGTGAGGATATTGGCTTGTTTCACACCAGCAGTAATGTTTAATTCGGTTAAGGATTCGCGGGCATTGTCCAAGCGTTGCATCAGGGTGGCGTGTTCGCGCAGGTTGCGTTCGTGCAGCCACAACGCTTCGTCCTGCATTTTGTAACCGAACAGGCGGTACAGCAGCGGCACGCTGAGCGCGATCAAAACCGCCGCTACGGTATAAATACCCAGCAGCCACCAGGGGGCTTGAAACCACCAAGCAAATAAGCCAACTAACGCCGCCGAGAGTGCCAGCGCGAGCAGGGTGTATGCTTTGATGGTGTTATAAGGATTTGGGGCAGAAATAAGCGTTCTCCTCGCACAGTCTTACCTAACGGCTATTGTAGAAGCATATTGCCTCACTGTGTCAACGATACGTTGACATCCTCC
>JBEUIR010000377.1:0-2459 GCA_040415395.1 Candidatus Thiothrix namsaraevi | reverse complement strand
AAATCGACATGCGTCAGTGCACCGTTATGACCAACCACTGCTGTGGTGCCGTCGGCACTGAGCGCGAGGCTGGTAGGGGCGAGTGGCAAGCCGATAGTGTGCTGTCTACCGCTGCTGGGGTTAATGATATTTAATGCATTGTTGGGTTGGCTGCTGACGGTAATCAATTGATCCAACTCATCACTATAGGCGGCATCAATCGCGTTGCCACTTAAGGGGTTAGCCGCTGCCATCACCGTGATATTTTTGCTGGCAACGTTGGTCTTGCCGAAGGCGTCGGTTGTTTTCAGGCTGAAGGTATACGTGCCTTGCGTATCCGGCGTGAAGCTTGCCATCATGGTATTGGCAGCGACCGGCGCAGCAGTACTGCCTTTCGGTGCGGCTTCCACTGTCCATTGATACGCGAGGAAATCGCCTTCGGGGTCGGTGGATTTGCTGCCATCCAATGTGAAGGTCGCCCCCAGCGTTACCGCAGTCGGTAAGGTGGCAACCGCTGTTGGCGCGGCATTGGTGTTGACCGAGAAGTTTTTCAGCACGGATTCATTACGCACGGAGGGTGATTCATACACGCCGTCACCATTGCCATCCAGATTGACCTGCAATTTGCGCTGTGGCGGGGTCGATGTGTCGTAACCTTGCGCAATCACTTGCACGCTGCTGTTGGCTGCCCCCTTCAGGGCTAACTCACCTTCGAGGGGAACGCCATCGGCAGCAAACATAAACGGTTTAACCGTGCTGGCGGTGACACAACCTGGCGTGCCTTCGCAGAATTTGCCGTTAATGTCGGTGTAACCACTGCTTTCAACGACCATTGTTACCGCTTCGGCAAGTTGTTGTTTACCGGTGCTGAGGTTGCGTTGGTATTGGTTCGCCAGCAAGGTGGTTTGCCCGGTGGTAACGTTCAAGTCAGTACGCAGTGTACCTGTTACCGTATAGGGTACATCGTCGACCCGAATGCCCAAGCCTTTCATGCTGACGGTGTAGGAGGTCGGAGCCGCATACATGATATTGACGGCGTGAATAACCAGCATCGCCGTGCCGTTGGTGACAACGTTTTCGCTTTTGCATTGGTTGTAAGTGACTTGCAGTGTGCCGGTGAAAGTGGCGTCATCCACTTCGCCTGTTACCGAGGCAGTGCCACCACCGGGGCAGGTATCGCTTTCGTTGACTGCACGGGCTTGATAGCGCTGTGCGGCAAGGTGTTGCGCTGCCAGTGCAGACAGAATCCGTTGGGATTGCAATAAATTGGCTTGTGCCGTGTTAGTCACAGCGGGCGCACTGGCATCGGCTGGGCGTGGGGCGGTAATGTTGTCGTTGATGTTTTCTGTGCCTAACACCAGATTGACGAATGCCATGCTGTTCGCGGTATCCAGCAACGCCAAGGCACGGCTGCCGGTATAAACGCTGCTGGCATCCGCCAGCGTGGTATTGGTGTTATTGGTGTTATTGGTCGTAATAATCCCCGTGCTCGTACCGCCCGTCGTCGTGCTGGAAGTGGTTGAACCACCGCCGCACGCAGTCAACAACGTGCCTGCCACTAATACTGGCAAGATGTGCTTGGTTTCCATTGATAGCCCCTACTTTTGATTATATAAAAAACTAATGACTAGAACGCCTGCAAGTAAGTTCCCCTGCCTTGTTTCACGACCGCATACCGTTGCGTGCCATCGCTGTTGAAGAACGCGAATTGTGGAATCACGGGATCGCCGCTGTTATCCAAATGCATTTCGCTGAGCTTTTTTTCTTCGCTCAAGACAAGTTGCGGTGTGCTGTAGGTTTTCAGGCGGTAATCCGAACCCGTGCCGGTAATGCCCTTATCCAGAATGACCACAAATTTCCCCGCTTCCTGCGAATGGTCAGCGTGCAGCAGCCTGGTGGTTGGATCGTTATCGTTGTCCGACACGCTACGCTGGTAGAGCATGTCTTTGTCTTGCGTGGTCGCCGTGCGGAATAAGGTTTCACCCGCCGTCAAGATGTAAGCATCGTCTTCCGTGAGCCACAGCCCTTTGCCTGCTGCACCGCCGATGTCGTAATCGCCGTTATACGGGGAATCATACAAGTCGACTGGCGAGGCGGTGCTCACATTTGCTTTGATCAAATCGACGGGTTGCACGCCTTTGTCGAACAGGTAAAGCGCGTTCAAACCGAGAGCGAATTGCAGGTAGGAACCGCCCATTTGCACCACCGTATCGCTGGAACTGACTGCACCAGTACCGAGGTTGATAGACGTTAAATTTCCTGATAAGTCATTACTGTTAGGTGTGACATAAGCAATACCCCTAGCATCGAGGGCAATATCAAAAATATCCAGACTGAGGTTATTGTAAAAATCCAGCACGCTGGCGGTCTGCAAATTCACATGCGTTACCGCGTTCTTGTGTCCGACAACAGCGGTTTTCCCATCCGGGCTGATGGCTAAGCTGGTGGGGGTAAGGTTCAAGACGACGGCTTGTTGTTCA
>JBEUIR010000376.1:0-2488 GCA_040415395.1 Candidatus Thiothrix namsaraevi | reverse complement strand
CCAATATTGACGTGCGCACCCTGACCGATGCCAACACGTTGCCGGTGGATGGTGTGACGATTATTGCCAGCGGGCGTGAGGCGGATCAATTTGCCGCGAGTCAGTTTTTGCCCTTTATGCCGGTATTGGGGCAAACCAGTGTGGCGAGCGCTTCAGCGTTTAGCCAGCAATTGAAAACCACCTTAGGGCATGAAGGCTACCTGACCCCAGCATTGGCGGGGCAACATATTTTCGGGGCAACGTTTGTGCGCCATGTGCGTGAACCGAAGTTGGATGTTGCCGCCGATACCGTGAATCACCAGCAATTGGCGCAGTATCTGCCTGAGTTTGCCGCCTCACTCGGTACGGTGGCATCCGGCCACGCGGCAATTCGCATGACAACGCCGGATCGTTACCCAGTGGTGGGGGCGCTGCCGGATACAGCATTTTTCCAGCAAACCTATGCCGAGTTGCGGCATGGCAGGGCAAATCAGACGTTTCCAATAGCGCATTATCAGCCGGGTGTGTGGATAGCGGCGGGTTTCGGTTCGCGTGGTCTTACCACCAGCGGTTTGGGTGCGGAATTGTTGGCGGCGTTGCTGACGGGGGAACCGTTGCCGATGCAGGCGACCTTGTATCGCCATCTGCATCCGGCACGGTTTCTGATGCGTGCGCTGAAACGCGGTTAAGGTTCGGCGGGCTTGGCGACGTGTTGCGGTGGGCGCAATTTGTCGATCTCTGTATCGAGCGCTTGATTGCTGACCTGACCTTCAATCAGGGTTTGTTGCAGGCGCGTGTTTTCTTGCTCCAGCGCTTGTACTTGCTGCACGATTTCTTGCAGGGATTCGCGCATCTTGTCGTAGCGGGTGCGTTCCTCCGGGGGCAACTTTGCCAGCTCCTCCGGTGTCATGTCGGGAATGCTGAACGCTGATGCGGTAGGTTCCGTCGCTACTGTTGGGGCAGCAGTTACTGCGGGTTCAGGTGCTGCTTTCGGTGCGGGGTCTGGTTCTTTGAAGGGGCTGGTTAGCACCTGTGCCTGTTCTTGATGGATTGGCGCGGCGGGTGGTAAATACAGCATGACACCCCCCACAAGCAATAGGAGTGAGGTCAGTACGCCAATAACAGTAATCGGGTTTTTAGTGGGCATGGGTAAACAGCTTTTGCCACCAGTGGCGGCGGTTAGTGGGTTGTGGGAGTGCGGCAGGTAGGTCGATTGGCTGCATTTTAGAGAGTATCCAGCCCGGCAGCGGTGGGTTACCACTGGAGCCACACACAGACCCCAGATGATTCGGATCAAACACCTTAATATAACGGGGTTGTTGCATATCATCGGCATACACAATGCCGCAATAATCTTCTTGGTGTTCGCGGTGCAACAAGATGTTCAGCTCGTGGATGATGGTTTCTAACGCGGTGTCAGTTTGCGGGGTGCTGGGTGGTGTTTCCCCCACTGCGTAAATATACCAACCCTCTTGTTTGGTCATGAGCACCCGTAGCCAGAGTTCATCCAATTGATGCCAGCGCAATACGCCGAAAAAACTGCCCCGGAAGGCTTGTAAAAAAGGGTGTGTTTCGCTCATGATGTTTTGACTTGCCGCTCTTTTAAAGAATGTCAGCATAATTCGCAGTGGGGGGATACTCAAGCCAGAAAACGTTTTTGAGTACACTTAATTGACATCGCTATGAGCGTCTATTACGATGCCCGACCATTGATATTCTTTTCACAATAATGTAATTCAAAATCCTATACGACAAATCAGGAGATCGCTAGTCATGAAAAAAATCACCATCAGTATTTCTGCTCTGTTTTTAGCGCTGGGCGTTCTGAGCGGCTGTGGCGAAAAAGAAGCTCCAAAAGCTGAAGCGCCTGCGGCTGAGCAAAAGCCTGCTGAACAAGCTGCTCAACAAGCAGCTCCAGCAGCAACTGCTCCGGCAGCAGCTCCAGCCCCAGCAGCAGAGGCTGCACCAGCAATGGCTAATCCAATGACTGCCATGACTGATGCTGCTAAAGCAGCCGGTGACGCAGCTTCAAAAGCGGCTGATGCGACGACTCAAGCAGTCGGTGATGCCGCTAAAGCAGCGGGCGATGCAGCCACTAAAGCGGCTGACGCTACGACCCAAACTGTAGGCGACGCGGCTAAAGCAGTCGGTGATACTGCTACTAAAGCGGCTGATGCTACGGCTACAGCGGCAACGGGCGCGGTAGCCGCAGTAGCCGCTGTAGGTGCGGTTGATGGTGAAAAAATTTACAAAGGTCTGTGCTTCAGTTGCCATGACATGGGTATTGCTGGCTCACCTAAGTTGGGTGATAAAGCTGCATGGGCACCACGTATCGCTGCCGGTAATGATTCCATGTATGCTAATTCCATCAATGGTAAAGGCGCGATGCCAGCAAGAGGTGGCAACCCAGCATTGTCTGATGCAGAAGTGAAAGCAGCCGTTGACTTCATGGTCGCACAATCAAAGTAATGACTCCTTTGATTTGATGCAATAAAAAAGCCCCGTTATG
>JBEUIR010000375.1:0-2494 GCA_040415395.1 Candidatus Thiothrix namsaraevi | reverse complement strand
TCAAAACAAGGCTTGGTGCTATACCACACGGGCATATCGGCAGTGGAGGATTGCGGTTTGTCGGTGTCAAAAATCGGTTCTAAGCGTTCACTGTTCTGTTCGGTGACAAAGCGCAGCAAGTGTTGCACGATAATGTCGATATTTAGCCCGATCAAAATACGTTTGCGTAACGGTTCTTGGTGGTAGTCGGACGGAATATTCAACACTTCCGAATCAATAAACTGTTCGACCAAGCGAATCAGTTGCAGCAACAAATATTCCCGATTGCCTTTGAAAGCCGCTTGCAATTGATCGAAGGCTTTTTGAGCAGCACGGAATACCAAGCGTTGCAGGCGGAAACCTTCTGGCAACAACGCAAGATCAATGCCATGCACCTGATCCAACGCGGTTGCACCACCCAAGGCTGGAGCAAGATCAGCAGAAACCGGTGTCAGTGCTGGGTCAAGCGTGAGCATTTCCACTTGTGACCAGTCGATACGCAATTCTGGGCGGACGACGGTATCAATGCGCAGCACGTTAGGCCAGCGGATTTCCAGTGCATGGCGTTCTGGCAGTGACTTGATTTGGGTGCTGGGCTTGGGCGGTGGCGGCGGTACACCGTCATCCCCCACATCCTGAAAGATGGATAGCGGCACACCAAACACGTTCACGTATTCGGGAATAAACAGCCCGTTTTCGTCACGATCATAAGACACGCGCCGCAACCCACGCCCGATTACCTGTTCACACAGCAATTGGCTGGAGAAGGCGCGTAACCCCATAATGTGGGTAACGTTCTTGGCATCCCAGCCTTCCGAAAGCATCGCGACGGAAATCACGTTCTGCAAATCTTGTCCAGCCGCGCCGCGTTTGCCAACGTTATCAATGATCTCGCGCAGCAGCTCCTCTTTTTTCAGGGCTTGCAGTTCTTGCTTGCGGGTAAGGGGAATATTGGCAGCCTGGATAATGGCTTGAAGTTGGGCTTCGTAACCTTTGTCAGCGGTAGCCGTTTCCCCGACTTCGGCTTTTTCCAGCACTCTGGAATCGACGCGCAAAGTACGTTCGGGCGCTTGCAGTTCTGCCCAATGCGCATCGCCTGCCCGAAAATAATGTTCCACCCGTGCGGCGGTTTCGGTGCGGTTGCATACCGTCAGCATCACCGGGGGAGAGGTGTGACCGGCGGCTTGCCAACTGTGTAATGCCGCTCGCCAATCTGCCCCCAGCAAGGTGTAGGCAGTTTGCACCAATTCCGGCAAAGGTTCGGTGGCTTGTGCGCCTTTGCGGTTCAAATCCTCGGCTACATCGGCTTCGGCGTACAGGTGGTAGAGCTTGGAACGGTAGGTTTTAGCATTCGGTAAGGCATCGTCGCGCACCACCACACGCGGGGTTTTCACCAGCCCGGCCTCAATCGCATCGTACAAGCCAAAATCGGAAATGACCCACGGAAACAATGCCGATTCGGTGTTGCGCTTACCCGTCGGGGCAAACGGGGTGGCGGACAGGTCGAAACAGCGGGTAATGCGCCGCGTTTTGTGGATGCGGTCTAAGCCTTCAATCCAGCGGGTAGCCTCATCCAGATCAATGCCTTGTTCAGCGGCTTGCGCTTTGCTGATTTTGAGTTCGGCGGGTTTGCGGTAAGCGTGGTGGGCTTCGTCGTTGATCACCAGCAAACCGCGCTTGCCTGCTAGTTTACCCAATACCCGGCGGGTAAAGGCTTCATCGTTTTCTGCGCCTTTTTTCTGTACCGAACGCTCCGGTTCTTTCAACGGCATCAGGCTGTGCCAGTTTTCAATCAGTACTTCCATTTGGTTGAGTTTGTGGCGCAACGAGGTATTGGGGCAAAGAGCGAAAGCATCGTAATAGTTGTCGGTTGCCCCCGGTTGCAACACTTGCAAACGTTCCTTGACGGTCAAACCCGGTGCAATGATCAGGATATTGCTGGAAAAATCCTTGTGGCGTTTGGGGAACGCGAGGGCGTTGAGTACCTGCCAAGTAATGAGCATTGCCATGACGGTGGTTTTGCCTGTACCCGTCGCCATTTTGCTACACAAGCGTTCCCATGCGCCACCATCGCCTTCAATCGCAATGCCTTGTTTGTAATCCGGTAGGGCTTCTACCCACCAGATCAGGGTTTCGATGGCTTCCAGTTGGCAGAAATAGAATGGGTAATCGCGGGCAGTGTTGTCGTGCCAATGTTCCAGCAGGCTGCGGGTGATGGAGGTGATACCGGGGTAGCCAGCGATACGCCATGCGTCCACCCGTTCGCGGATTTGGTTGACCAGCGGCAACTCGACTTCGCGGCTGGTGTTGTTGCGGGTGTCGAAGATTTCGTAGCTGGCACGGCGGCGACCGACTACCTGCTCTAATTTGGGCGTAGTGGAATTGTTTTGTGTTGCCTTGCGCCAGTGCTGTTGCGGGCAGGCGTAGGGGCTATTGATGATCAGGGATTTGGGGGCGGTCATGGCAATTTATTCCCTCTGAGTGGACCTTTAATGCCACTGGCTTGTAGGCGTTT
>JBEUIR010000374.1:0-2494 GCA_040415395.1 Candidatus Thiothrix namsaraevi | reverse complement strand
AGTGCAGTAAGCATGATAGCAGCCCAAGATAAGATGCCTATCATGCTATCACTATTGGCTAATAAATTGCCATTATTTTCGTTTTTGGGACTTGGAATAATCTTTGGGCTTCGGCGGCAACCCCGTATGCTGCGTCAACATCTTCCCACCCTGCGGCTTACCCATATTCGGTTTACTAGCCGCCACTTGCGCAGGCTTCCCCACCCGCTTCTGATGCTCCCCGCCCTTATTCTTGCGCCGATGCGCCTCATACACCAACTGTTCCTCACCCGCCTTGTAATGCGGGATCAACTGGTTCTCGCCATCGCCGATCAGTTCCTGCCGCCCCATCTCCGCCATCGCTTTGCGCAGCAGCGGCCAGTTTTTCGGGTCGTGCCAGCGCAAAAACGCTTTGTGCAGCTTGCGCTGTTCCGGTGATTTGGCGGTGGCGACCTTTTCGCTTTTGTAAGTGACTTTGTGCAGTGGGTTTTTGTCGGTGTGGTACATGGTGGTGGCGGATGCCATCGGTGAGGGGTAAAACGCTTGCACTTGATCGGCGCGGAAGCCGTGTTTCTTCAGCCACAGCGCGAGGTTGAGCATGTCTTCGTCGGATGTGCCGGGGTGCGCGGCGATGAAATACGGGATCAGGTATTGTTCTTTGCCCGCTTCCTTGGTGAATTTCTCAAACAGGCGTTTGAATTCGTCATACGCGCCGATGCCCGGTTTCATCATTTTGGAAAGGGGGCCGGTCTCGGTGTGTTCCGGGGCAATTTTTAAATAGCCGCCGACGTGGTGCGTCACCAATTCTTTGACGTATTCGGGGTCTTTGATGGCAAGGTCATAGCGAACCCCTGAACCGATCAGGATTTTCTTGATACCGGGCAGGGTACGCGCTTCGCGGTACAATTCCTTCAAGGCGGCGTGGTCGGTGTTGAGGTTGTGGCACACATCGGGGTAGACGCACGCGGGTTTGCGGCACGCGGCTTCGATCTTCGGGTCTTTGCAGGCAAGGCGGTACATATTCGCCGTGGGGCCGCCAAGGTCGGAAATCACCCCGGTGAAACCCGGCACTTTGTCGCGGATTTCTTCGACTTCGCGGATGATGGATTCTTTGGAACGGCTTTGGATAATGCGCCCTTCGTGTTCGGTAATCGAGCAGAAGGTACAGCCACCAAAGCAGCCGCGCATGATGTTCACCGAGAAACGGATCATATCGTAGGCGGGGATTTTTACGCCGTGATAGGACGGGTGCGGCAAGCGAGCGTAGGGCAACCCGAACACGAAATCCATTTCCGGCGTGGTCAATGGAATCGGTGGCGGATTCAACCACACGTCAATGTTGCCGTGTTTTTGCACCAACGCGCGGGCGTTGCCGGGGTTGGTTTCCAAGTGCAGCACGCGATTGGCGTGGGCGTACAAGGATTTGTCTTTGCTGACTTTTTCAAACGAGGGCAGGCGGATGACGGTGGTGTCGCGGTCTAAACGGGCGCGGGGGTGGAAGATCAGCTTGTGTTCGTCGGGGCGTTTGCTGCGCGGGTCTTCGTATTCAAACCATTGCACGTTGCGTTTTTCGACTTCGCATTCGCTCATCTCGGTGGTGTTGAGGTAGGGGTTGATAATGCGGTCGATTTTGCCGGGTTGGTCGATGCGGCTGGAGTCGATTTCCATCCACCCCTGCGGGGTGTCGCGGCGGATGAAGGCGGTGCCGCGCACGTCGGTGATACTGGAAACGGGTTCGCCGGAAGCGATGCGGTGTGCGACTTCGACCACGGCACGTTCGGCATTGCCGTACAGCAACAGGTCGGCGGCGGCATCCAGCAAGATCGAGGTGCGGACTTTTTCCTGCCAATAATCGAAATGTGCAATGCGCCGTAACGAGGCTTCGATCCCGCCGATAATGATCGGCACGTCGGGGTAGGCTTCGCGGCAGCGGTGCGTGTATACCAGCGTGGCGCGGTCGGGGCGTTTGCCTGCCATGCCGCCGGGGGTGTATACGTCGTCGGAGCGCGTTTTGCGGTCAGCGGTGTAGCGGTTGATCATCGAGTCCATATTGCCCGCCGCCACGCCGAAGAACAGGTTGGGTGCGCCCAGTGCCATGAACGGGTCTTTGGAATGCCAATCGGGTTGCGCAATGATGCCGACGCGGAAACCTTGCGCTTCCAGCATCCGCCCGATGACTGCCATGCCGAACGAGGGGTGGTCGAACGGTAATAGGCGAGTGTGTTATTTTCCGATTTGCAAGCGATTGATCGAAAGTTTCCAATCGGGTTCTATATCTGTACCACGAATGGAATTTTCTTGTGACTGAAGATAAGTTAACAATTCGGTTCGTGTGGTCGGTGGTATGTCAGCAAGTGCAATATTACCATCTTCTTTTAACAAGAAGGTGAGTGATTGATTTAAATCTGGCGAAGGAAAAGCCAACATTAAACGAGTAGCTTGATCCGAATTTTTAGGTTGAGAAAGAAGATTTTTCAATGTTGAATGATAGAGTTGTAGGGAGTTTTCTGGGCTG
>JBEUIR010000373.1:0-2510 GCA_040415395.1 Candidatus Thiothrix namsaraevi | reverse complement strand
CCCGTGACATCGGGAGTACTGCGCACCACCAAAACAGGCTTGGCAGTGCTGACATACCACTCGCCTTGCGTATTGGCTGCCATTGGTTTTTCTTCAGATGGCACAAGGGATAAACCCGTCACACCGGGTTCGCCTTCGCCAATGGTGTGAACCGCAATGGTTTTGCCGTCTTTTTTCCAGAGGAAGTTGCAATTTGCCATACCCGTTCCCGCACATGTCTCCATTTCAGGTCTGCCTTGGCAACGTGTATCACCATCCATACAAGTATCAGCATTGGGCGCGTGATACGGTTGCCAGCCATCCGCTAATAAGGCTTTGCGGACATTGGCATAGTCATCACCTTCTTTAACACGGGGCAATCCGTCATTCTTGGCAGCACTAGCCGCAGGTACAGGAATCTTTGCCAGTTCATCCGCCCGTGTACTCACGGATTTGAAAATACATTCCGCCATACCCATGCCATCGGAGGCTGGTGTTTCATCGGTCAGCTTGCCGCATTCACTGTCACGCTTTGCCAACCATGCTTTTTGCTCGGCTTCGAGTTGCGCCTGTTTTTCCACAGGGAGCGCATCAAACAGGGTTTTGTAAGCCGCATTTAACCGATCTTTTTCCGGCTGCAAATTGCCTTTGATGCACTCCAACGCCTGCCCCGCCGTATTCATCAGGTTTTCACAACCGTTTAAAGCATCGGCCTTATCTGAGGAAGCTGGGCTGGTAGAAGGTGCAGGTGTTGCGCCTGCCGGTTTAGGCTTGGAACACACTTCGCCGCCAAACACGGCGTAATCACTGGCTTTGCCATCCCGACAGGTTTGTTGGCACTGCTGATCAAACCCGCTTTGCACAAAGCCCGGATAATCGGAGACTGCCGCCACGCCCCGCATTGCAAACCCGCCAAAACTCCCCTGTGGCTCAGCACAATCAGGATTACTGCTTCGCGCCTCCACACAGGCGGGCATAATATCGGTATACAACCACTTGCATTGCGCTTCCTCCAACGGCTGCGGCGGAACATCTTCCAACCAAACCGTGACTTGCTCCCCTTCCAGCGTAGCCCGCTTGCGTTTCCCCCCGGAAAAGCCCAAATCTAACTTGACCGTATTACCGTCCTGCGCCGTTTTAACCGCACTCGGATACGCATAAAAGTCATCTGCCTTGATGACCGTTGGTTCAGCCCCTTGCTTAACCACCATGAAAGCAAAATCATTCATTGGGCATCCCGAACCACCACAGTTGGATGCAAACAACACCGCATCATGGTCAGCGAAACTAAATACGCGGTATAACGACAGATAAGAGCCTTCATCTTTGAAAATCACCTTCCCATTCAACGCCAACGAATCAGGCGGTGAATGGAAGTCACTACGCGCTATTTCCAGCAATCCGGCACGGGTTTTCAGCCTGTCGGGTGTTTCTTCGGGCAAAGCACTTTCCGCAGTCTTTGGCTTGTCGTCAGACCTTGGCTTTTCAGCCGCAGACGTTGCCACTTGTTGCGCTACACCCGCCTTGTCACACGCTTTTTTCACCAAAGCGGCGATGTCCGGTTTACTCGCAAATGGTAGCGGCTGTTCATCGCCCGGATATTGCTTGTCGCTTGTGCCATCATCCCGATACTGGACACCTTCCAACGCCTTGAAACTGTCGTGACAGTTGGTGATCGCATCCTGAATCACATACCCAGCATCTAACGCCTTCACCAGTTTGAGCTGCACCAGATTGTCGGTTTGCTTGACACTGCTCAAGTCGATATACAAACGGGCACTCGCCCCATCCGCACCAACTTGGGTAAAACCGGGAAAGCGCTCTGTTGAATTTGCCTGCTTGTTTTCGGCTGATTCATTGCAGGCAGCCAATACCGCGCCCAACAACAAGCCCATCATGATCCGCTTCATGCTTGCCCCCTGCGGGTATTACGCTCAATCGCCAGCAACACCAGAATCAGGCTGAACAAGGCAATCAACAAAATGGCACCAAACGCCACACCTGCATAAGTCATCCGTTGCGTTGCCAATTTAGCCGCTGCCAATTCTTCCTGCTTCAGCTTGTCAAACTTGATTTCCTTGTACTTGTCGATAGCTTCCAGCGCATCCACGCCCCGGCTTTCTGCTTCAGTAACGGCTGCTGCCATTTCCTCCAGAAAAACTTGCCGTTGACTGGCATCCAGCCCTGACAACCAGTCACGTAACACCGTGATACGTTCGGGCGCACTGAAATGTTTCTGCAAAATAAAGGGGAGCTTGATACCGGGTAAGATCATGGGATCTGGCTGCGGTGAAGCTATAGCCGAAGAAGCATCAGAAGTGACAGGTGTCTCTGGCGGAAGTGGCGCAATAGCATCCACGACTTCTTGCGCTGAAACGCTTGTTGACTCTTTCGGCATCAACTTATCGCTAACGATGATTCCCCCGATCACGATCGCTGCCAATAAGCCAAAGATAAACAGCAATGCCAGCCCACGGGTAAGCACGAACAAAAACTTGCGTTCAAACGAATCAGCAAATGACATGAAAGCC
>JBEUIR010000372.1:0-2518 GCA_040415395.1 Candidatus Thiothrix namsaraevi | reverse complement strand
GCCTGACTACCAACCGTCGGTAGTGCCCAGTGCTAATGGGCAAACCTTGCATTTCCGTGATTTACTGGGTGAGGGTAACGATGTCGAGCTTTTGCTTGATAAAACGGGGTTGTGGCGAGTGCCTTATCACGTGAAGCGTGAAGATATGCATGGTAGCGGTATTCTTGCCAGCGATGTGTTGCAGCGTAACGTGCTTCCTGAAGTGGCTGAGTATTTGCAAAATAGCATGGTGGTTTTGGGGGGTAATGCGCCGATGTTGGGTGATCAGCACCCGACACCGTTGGAAGCGAATGCTGCCGGTATGACCGTGCATCTGCAAATGCTGGAATGGTTATTGGCAGAGGAGACGAGTATTCCGCCTGTTTCGCTGGATGTGTGGTCGTGGGTGATTGGCTTCTGTGGTTTAGCAGGGCTGTATCTGTTATTGGTATTCGGTGTCGGTGCTGGCACGGTAGTATTAGTACCACTGTCGTTGGCGTTTGCTTGGTTCGGCTTGGGATTTTGGGTGTGGTTGGAAAAACAGTGGTTTGTGCCGATGCACCCCGCGATACTGTTCCTGGCGTTTTTGGCGATTCAAGTGCCGTTGGAGTGGTGGTTTGCACAACGTACCACCGGGCGTTTACGTAAACTGTTTCAGGATTATTTGCCCGCGCAATTGGTCGGGCATATCGTCAATGATAACCGTCAGGATTTATTGTTGCCGAGCAAGCGCTGTTTGACCTTGCTGTTTGCGGACATTGCCAACTTTACCCAGCGTGCCGAGCGGGTTACGCCGGAAGTGTTGTCAGAATTGACCCAGCAAATTTTGGAACGCCTGACCGCAGTCGCACACCAGCACGGTGGCACGGTGGATAAATACATGGGGGATGCGGTAATGGTGTTCTGGAATGCACCGTTTCCGCAAGACGATCACGCCGACCGGGGCGTGGCAGCGGCGATGGATATGATGGCAGCGATTGAGCAATTTAACGCCGAAGGCAGCGCCTTGTTGGAAGGCGAGCCGATTGCGGTGCGTATCGGTGTGCATACCGGCGAAGTCGTCGTCGGCGATTTAGGCACACGCTTCCGTCATGCGTACACCGCCATTGGCGATGCCGTCAATGTGACGGCGCGTTTGCAAACCCTTGCGCGAGAACTGCATGAATACTTGGTGGTCAGTAAACAGACAGTCGAATTATTAACGCAAACCTGGCCGTTAGTGAGCCGGGGCAATATTGCTTTGAAAGGACGACAAGAAACCGTAGGAGTGTATACTCTGAGCCACATTCAGGATAACGGTAGGAATGACGATGGTGCTGAACAGTAAGCAAGGTTCGTGGGGGCTGGCGCTTGGTCTGAGCGCGTTTTCAGGTATGGCGGTCGCAGAATCACCGGCGGCAATTAATCTCGAAGCCTTGCTTCAGCAAGCTGAAACCGCTTGTTTGCAGGGGGATGCTTTGCGCTTGGCAGCGTTGAGCCGGGATATTCGGCAGATGGCACAACAACCCGCGTTGCGGGGGCAAGCGGCTTTCCTGAATCAATTGCTGAGTTTGTTTGAAGCGGGTGTATGCCAACCGGGGCAGGCACAACCGGCGTTAACCAAACGTTCTAAACCACCGGCAGCAGAACCCTTGGTGTCGCCAACGACGCGCACCACGCACCTGCAAGTTACCACGGGGTATCTGGATAATGTGAATCAAGGCAGTCGCCATGAACGCATTGCCATTATTAACCCGTTCAACGGTTTGCTGGTGGAAGGGCGTTTGGATGAACGCAATTTGCCGTTGTCGTCGGGTTTTGTAAGTGCGCAGGGAACGCACCGGGTAGCCGATACGGTGAACGATACCATTACTGCCGCCACCGTCGCGCGACAAGAATACCTTGATGAACCGGATTTCAGCACGACGGGCGTTGCACTCAGTCGCCAGCAAACCTTCGCGGGTGGCAAAGAAGCGAGTGCTTACCTCAATATTGTTCGTGACGACAACGGTAATATGGAACGGCGTGTCGGGGGGGCGTATTACCACCCCTTAGTGGCGACCGATCAGGAAAAAACCGGTTTGGTAGCCGGGTTGGAATACGTCACCTATCCAGCGCAAACATTGTATAAATCCACCGTGTCTCATGTGGCAGTGGATCGCCGTAAAGCCTTGCCAAAAGGTGGTGAGGTTTCACTGAGGGGGAAGCTGGAGCTTGACCGTGCGCTGGAGGATCGCCCCGGTGGTGATCGGAAAGAGGTGGAGGTTGCGGTTGCTTGGAAAGGTAAGCCGCCGTTAGCCGGGTGGCAGCCCAGTGCGGGGGTGAAAGTCGCGTATAAACGAGACAGCAAGCCCTTTGACCCTAAATTGTATGGTGACAGTACCCGCACGCAATTACGCACGGGTGTTGATTTGGGTGTCACTAAAAAAATTGATAACAATAAAAAACTACAAGTGAGTTATCAATACGGTAAAACCGAAGATAAGGAAGTCGCTTTGTTTGACCAACCAGCAGGCAGTGCGCTGGGGATTAGCTTCGAGATGAGTTTTTAAATGCACTA
>JBEUIR010000371.1:0-2531 GCA_040415395.1 Candidatus Thiothrix namsaraevi | reverse complement strand
AGGTATGCTACGCACACTTATTTTTGCTGGAGTGTTGTATGTTTTTGAAATGGTTTCTAGGTTTGCCCGCGCATTTACGCATAGCCATCATTATTGCCCCATTTATAGCGATTGGTGGTTATGGGTTGACCGATCTGTGGATCACCAAAAACCAGCCGAAACAAGCAGCCCCCATTTCGATGGAAGCTTTACAACTTCAGGGTGAATGCTGGTTGGCAACCAACCAATGTACGTTGCAAAATGCCCGTATGAAAGTGGCATTGGTACGCAAAGACGCTTCTCAGCTCGGCTTGGTACGGCTGGAAATTTTCCCTGACACCAATATTCGTGGCATCGAAATGTCATTGGTGCAAGCGGGTGAAGAACACTTGATCGTAGTAAAACCCAATGAGGGTGGTGGTACTTGGCCGAACACTGAGAGTGGTGTCTGGTTTGCGGAATTCCCTGAAAGGCTGCTAACCCCTTCACCTTCCGTCTTGCGGATTGCTTTGGCGAAATTTGGTTCGGTGGCGTATGCGGAAATCCAGCAGCCACATTTTTAATCACACCTCAGCGGGTAAAGGCTCTACGAAGCCTTTTTCTTGCCTTAAATCATTGCACCCCCTACCAACTAGCACTACGCTGGAAACACAAAAACAGCAACGTTCATTCCGCTAGAGATAAACTGCATGTCAGATCTTGTTTTTTACTACCATAACCGTTTGCCCTGTCCTGCATTCGCGATACTGGAGACCGCTATCAGAGAACACGGTGAACATGAACTCACTTCCACCTTTGATGAGTTCAGGGTTGACCAGTATGTGCTGGTGGATTCCGCCACATCACGGATTGTCGCGATCGACTTCGACAATACCATTACTGCCGACCCCGACTTTTACTTGTCACTGATACAGGTTTACCGTGAAAGTGACTGGGAACCGATCGTGTGTACCTTGCGCGATGACATGGATGATAACTTGCTGGAAATTCGTGACAGACTTCAGGGTGATGGGATGCGGATTTACACCACCGATGGTAGAAAAAAACGGGCTTTCATGCTTCATCAGGGCATTAGCGTCGGACTCTGGATCGATGACTATTTTCCAGGAATCATTCAGTTCGGCTCGCCGCTGCTCCTCAGAAATGGCATTGAATACTAAAATGAGTACTAGCAATGGAACCACAACTCGACTCTAGCCAAGAAATACTGGAATGTTTTCTTAACGGCAAATTCAAACGCATGGAATGCCCCCAGTGTGAAAACACCTTCCTCACCAAAGTCTACGAAATGAAGTGCTTTGATGCAGGCAGGAAACTCAGCATCAAATGTGCCGAGTGCAAGCGTTTGTTCACGGCGGACACCGACAGCGAATCATGGCGCAATTACGTTGTCCTCGAAAAGCAGTCACTGGGGCTGGAATATTTCATGGATGCCATCCAGCAATCCGGGCTGCAAAACGTCCCGTTCGTGCGCCGTGTCGGGGTACTGGATGACGATGGCAAGCCACTTGACCCCGCCTGTATCCACCTGTTCAGCTTTGAAGAGCCGGACTACCGCATCATTTACGTGATGGAACGGCTGGAACATTTGAACGCAGCCGATTCCGCTTTTTTCACCGAACACGTCCACGAAATCGACTGGATGGAACAGGAAGACCGCCTCAAGGTATGGAATTACGTTGCCGAGCGCTACGGCGCTGCTTTGGCGGAGGACATGCGCAAGCTGTGCCTGTATTACCGCGCACACCAGAAATACCTCAACTGGGATCTGCACGGCGACAACCTGATGCGCAGTCTTGTGGATGGCAGGATAGTGGTGATGGATCCGTTTGCGCCGCAAATGGGCGATTATATGGAAGCGTGAAAGGCTACTAACCAACAACCTCTACTTGTACGTCAGCCGCGCCATTCAGAATCAACCCCAGCCGTTCTGCTGCGGCTTGGGAGACATCCACAATACGCCCCGGTTTGAATGGGCCACGGTCATTGACGCGAACAATCACGGCTTGTCCGTTTTCCAGATTAGTCACGCGAATAGCTGTACCAAAAGGTAGGTTGGGGTGTGCGGCAGTCATGGCATACATATCGTAGGTTTCACCGCTAGCCGTTGGGCGACCATGATATTGGGTTCCATAATAGGAAGCTTTACCGATGTCTTGCGGGCGATTGGTTTGCTCTGGAACTGGCTGATAACGGGGCTGATACGCTGCCTCCTGATGAGCAACCGCCCTGAAATTATCAACAGCTTGCTGATGAACGGCTGACGGTTTCTCGTAGATGTCGTAGTGCTGAACGTTGTTCACTTGATAAACGAGGTAATCAGCCGCAGCAACGTTAGCAAACAGTTGAGAAGAAAGCAGAATGTAGCCAATGAAACATTTTAAGCTAATGATTATTTTGATGTTTTTCATGATTTCCGCTCCATCCGCATGTTTATTATTTGATGCCTCCATATTCACATAAACCAATTTAATAGAAACGCGCCCCCTAGACAGACGCAAAAATAAGGGGAATGACCGCAACTAACGGTTATTAATAGAGGATAAGCGGTA
>JBEUIR010000370.1:0-2553 GCA_040415395.1 Candidatus Thiothrix namsaraevi | reverse complement strand
ATGTCAGCAATGACGTGTTCCTTGACCTGCATCGCGGCTGCAACGCGCTGCGCGGAGGCGAGTTCGACGCTGTGGCGTTGCCCGTAGCGGAATGAGAGCGCGTAGGGTTCATAGCCTTGCGCTTTGGCAATGGCGAGGACAGTGGTGGAATCGAGTCCGCCACTGAGAAGGATGACTGCTTTATTCATGGGCTGGTGGGGCTTGGTTTGGAATCAAGCGGGAATTATGGCGCAGGCGCGGGCGAGGCGCTATGTTTACGTGATATAGGTCAGACAAGCTGACGCTCTGCGGCGTAGAATGTTGGGAAAACCTATACTAAAAGGAGTCAGCGTGCATACTATCCAAGACATCCGCAATATTGTCTTCACCGGACATACAGGCGCAGGCAAAACCAGCCTGATCGAAGCCCTGCTGTTTCAGGCAGGCGAAACCACCCAACAAGGCGTGATTGAAAAAGGCAATACCGTCACTGACTGTGACCCGCTCGAACAACAACACCAACATTCCCTGTATATTTCTGTCGCTACTGCCCACCATGCCGGTTGCCATATTAACCTGATCGACACACCGGGATACCCTGACTTTCAGGGGCAAGTGCTGAACGCTTTGTCAGCCGCTGATACCGTCGTGGTAGTGATCAATGCCGTAGCCGGTATCGAACCCATGAGCCGCAAAGTGATGGAATGGGCAAGCCAGCAGCATTTGCCGTGCATGATCGTGGTCAACCGCATTGATGCTGCACCCGACAAGCTGGAAAAGTGCCTTCAGGACATTACTGAGGTGTTTGGGCGTGAATGCCTGCCGCTGGAATTGCCCGTCAACCAAGCGGCGCAAGTGGTGGAGGTGTATGAACACGAATCCGGCACGGCGGATTTTTCCTCGGTAGCGGCAGCCCATACCGCGTTGATCGAGCAGGTGGTGGAAGCGAATGAAACGGCGATGGAACATTATCTGGAGGAGGGTACTGTCCCAGCGGCTGAATTGCATGAAGCGTTTGAACAAGCGTTGCGTGAAAACCATCTGGTTCCCGTTTGCTTCACGTCTGCTAGGACTGGTGCGGGCATTCCTGAATTGCTGGATATTATCGCCAAACTGGCACCCAACCCGTTGGAGGCGACGCCGCACCCGTTTATCCGTCACCAAGGTCAGAAAACGGTGGAAGCATGGGCGGTTCCCGACCCGGATAAACCATTGCTGGCACACGTTTTCCATATCGAATTCGACCCGTTTGTGGGCAAGTTGGCGTTGCTGCGGGTACATCAGGGCAGTCTGAAACTGGGCAGTCAGGTATTGGTGGGTGCGGAAGGCAAACCCGTCAAAATTGCGCATTTGTATCGCTTGCAGGGTAAGGAACGTATTCCTGTTCAGCAGGCGGTCGCAGGTGATATTTGTGCCGTTGCCAAAATCAACGAGATTGAACCGGATACCATTTTGCACGAACGCCATGAAGATGATGGCATTGAAATGGTCGGGATGACCTTGCCTACGCCATTGGTGGGTTTTGCTTTGCGAGTCAAAAAACGCGGTGACGAACAGAAACTGTCGGAAGTGTTACACAAACTGGTCGCGGAAGACCCTTGTTTGCGCATTGAATACGATACGGCAGCCAATGAAACCGTGCTGCGTGGTTTAGGCGATTTGCATCTGCGCATCGCGTTGGAACGCATGGACAAGCAATACCATGTGGAAGTCGATGCCGCCCCGCCCCGGATTCCGTATCGGGAAACCATTACCAAGTCGGTGCAGGCGCAATACCGCCACAAAAAGCAAAGTGGTGGGGCAGGGCAGTTCGGTGAGGTGCAACTTGAAGTCGAACCGCTGGAACGTGGCGCGGGCTTTGAATTCGTCAACCGCATTGTGGGTGGGGCAATTTCTGGCTCATTGATCCCGGCGGTGGAAAAAGGCGTGCGGCAGTTATTGGCATCGGGGGTGATTAGCGGGCATCCGCTGATGGATCTGCGGGTCACGCTGCTGGATGGCAAAATGCACTCGGTGGATTCCAAGGAAATTGCCTTCGTGGTGGCAGGGCGCAAAGCCTTTATGCAAGCCGTTGCTGAAGCCAGCCCCATTATTCTGGAGCCGCTGGTGGATTTGGAGGTAACGGTTCCCGCCAGCGCAATGGGTGACATTTCCGGCGATTTGGCGACTCGGCGGGCGCAGATTCGTGATGCGCAAGCCGATGCAGCGGGCAATATGGTCATTCAAGCCAAAGTCCCGTTGGCGGAACTGGACGATTACGCCTCACGCCTGAATTCACTGACGGGCGGCGAAGGGAGCTGGGCTATTCAGTTCAGCCACTATGAGCCAACCACGGAAAAGACCCAGCAGGCACTGATGGCGCAGTACAAGGCTGCTGACGACTAGATTTCAAAGAGTCAGACTCGATTGGTTTTCATTTCCCTGTATTGCTTTGATTTGCGGTCGCCACCTTTTTCCGCTGGGGCAACGGGGCGATCCAGTTGGGCGGCGATTTTTTCCTTGAAATAATCGCTCCCCAGCACCCACGATTTATTGGTTGCTTGGCGGATTTCATCCAGTGTCGTGGTATCCAGC
>JBEUIR010000369.1:0-2556 GCA_040415395.1 Candidatus Thiothrix namsaraevi | reverse complement strand
ACGGGCAAAGACGCGGCACCTGGTACACGCGGATCACATGACCACAGCACCCTCTTGCCCGTTCTGCCAACTCGCGGCGGCGGATATTGTGGCGGAAAATGCGTTTCATGTGGTGATTCGGGATCGTTTTCCGGTGTCGTTGGGGCATTCGCTGCTTATTCCGAAGCGTCATGTGGCTTCACTGTTTGAACTCACTATGGCTAGAGCACCGAACGCTGCGGTATCATCGACGCTATATCAACTAAAAACGACAATAATTGCGTTATGGCTAAGCTAATCCCGTCTTTACAGAGTTGCCTCAATCGGATGACTTCCGGCGAAAAACGTTTCGCACGTCGCTTGGAACAGTTGTTGGAAGATGATTACCTGTGTTGGTACGAGCCGCGTGTGGGTGAAGGTTTTCGCCAGCGTTACGCCGATTTCATTATCGTGCATCCGTGGCGTGGATTATTGCTGCTTGAGGTGAAAGATTGGAAGTTGGATAGCATTCAGTCTATCGACAAAGCATCCGCTACCCTGATAACCCCGCAAGGCTTGAAAACCGTGAGTAACCCGCTGGAACAAGCGCGACAGTGTGCTTATAAGCTGGTGCAGCAACTCGAACAAGACCCGCAATTGATTCAGTACGTCGGTAAACACCAAGGCAAATTGGCATTTCCCTATGGTTATGGCGTGGTGCTGACCAATATGAGCCGCCAGCAGTTTACCAATACCGATTTGCAAGCCGTGTTGCCGTGGAATCGCACCCTGTGCAGTGATGAGATGCAGGAAAACACTGACCCGGAAGATTTCCAGCAGTGTTTGTGGAATATGTTTGATTACCAGTTCAGCAAACCGCTGACAGTGCCGCAATTAGATCGTATCCGCTGGCATATTTTCCCGGAGATTCGCATCACGTCCCAAGGCAGTTTGTTTGCCGAACCGCAGGCTGATATTGCCGATAAACCCATCGAAACGGCGTTGCCCGATATTCTCAAAGTCATGGATCTGCAACAGGAACAACTGGCTCGCAGCATGGGACGTGGGCATCGCGTGATTCACGGGGTAGCAGGCTCTGGGAAAACGCTCATCTTGGCGTATCGCTGTTTGTATCTGGCAAAGCTATTGGCCAAACCCATTTTGGTACTGTGTTACAACATTGCCTTAGCAGCGCGATTGCGGGCTTTGATGCAAGAAAAAGCCATTGATGACAAGGTGAGCGTTTACCACTTTCATGATTGGTGTGGTGAACAATTACGTGCCTATCACATCGACCGTCCTCAAGAACATGGGGTTGAGTATTTGGATGCGCTGGTCAATAGCGTCAGTGCCGCTGTAGAAAGTGGGCGTATTCCCAAAGCGCAATATGGCGCAATCATGATTGATGAGGGGCATGATTTTCAGCCTGCGTGGTTAAAACTGGTTAGCGGCATGGTTGACCCGGAAAAAGATTCTCTGCTGTTGTTATACGATGATGCGCAATCCATTTACCAACAAAACCAATCGTTGAAGTTCAGCCTTTCCAGCGTGGGGATTCAAGCACGCGGGCGTACTACCGTGCTGCGCCTCAATTACCGTAACACCGATGAAGTGTTTGGGTTTGCTTACCAATTTGCGCGGCAATATTTGCAACCCCACGACAGTGACGACGATCATATTCCCCTACTGGCTCCAGAAATGGCAGGGCGGCACAGCTTTAGCCCTGTCTGCCGCCTGTTCTCCAGTTTTGCAGAAGAAACCGTAAGAATTGTCCGTTGGTTACGGCAATGGCATCAGGAACGTGGTACATCGTGGGCAGAAATGGCTGTGCTGTATCGACACAGTAATCAGGGCAAAATATTGTAGCAAGCCATGCACGACGCGGGCGTACCTTGTTATTGGTTGCGTGACCCGGCGAGTAAGAAAGGTTTCAACCCTGCCGAAAATTCAGTAAAGCTCATGACCTTTCATAGCAGCAAGGGGTTGGAATTTCCGTTGGTGGTGATTGCGGGCATTGGTTTCATTAGCACGGACACGGCAACCGCAGCCGATGAAGCAAAGCTATTGTATGTCGCCATGACCCGCGCTACTGACCGTTTACTGCTGACTAGCCATCAGGAAACGGATTTCACCCGCGCCTTGCAAAGCGAGGCCACAGCTTTATAGTTTTTCCTGCTGGGGAAGTCGCTGGGAAAACTACCCATTGCCTCTGAATCTTCGGGTTTCTTCTGATGAGGTGGAAAACCGAATCCTCATTTGCCGTAGGTATACATCAACACAGCACGGATATCTGCTGCCTCAAGATAAGGACAGTCTTCAAGAATCTCTTTGGCTTCCATGCCTTCTGCCAGCATCCCCAGCACATCTTGTACACGGATACGCAAGCCGCGAATGCAAGGACGACCGCCACATTTGCCTGTTTCAACCGTGATGCGGCTTAACAAATTTTCTGATGTCATGTTATAAACCACTTGAGCATTGGTGTTTCCAGCTTTGTTAGAACAGTAGTTATGAATGTATACGCTTAAGTGGTTGATGTTCAACAGACTAGGCAATGGTAAGATGTAATCCCATACGCGCCAACTTAAGCCCCTAACC
>JBEUIR010000368.1:0-2558 GCA_040415395.1 Candidatus Thiothrix namsaraevi | reverse complement strand
GATCAATCTTTCCTAATCACATCAACTGATCACAGTAAAGGATACTGAAATGGAAAACATGACAAACGCTATGCCACGCATTAACGAGCCAGCCCCGGCATTTGAAGCCCGCACCACCCACGGTGTAAAAAAGCTGGAAGACTACAAAGGCAAATGGTTGGTACTGTTCTCACACCCGGCTGATTTCACCCCGGTTTGCACCACCGAATTCATGGCATTTGCCAAACGCCAGAGCGAATTCGCCGCGTTGAATTGCGACCTGTTGGGCTTATCCATCGACAGCTACTACAGCCACGTCGCGTGGGTACGCAATATCAAGGAAAAATTCGGCGTGGAAATCGGTTTCCCAATCATCGAAGACCTGAGCATGAAAGTGGCGAATGCTTACGGCATGATCCACCCCGGTGCAGCGGATACTTCCGCCGTGCGTGCTACCTTCATCATCGACCCGAACGGCATTATGCGGGCAATGGTGTACTACCCGATGACCAACGGGCGTTCGATTGATGAATTCCTGCGTTTGGTCGCCGCCTTGCAAACCTCGGATGCCAACAAAGTGGCAACCCCAGAAGGCTGGCAACCGGGCGATAAAGTCATCGTGCCACCACCGCAAGATGTCGCAAGCGCAGAAGCCCGCATGAACGAAGGTTACGAATGCACCGACTGGTATTTCTGCAAAAAATCGCTGTAATCTAACCCAAACCCGTCAAAAAGCAGGGAGTCATGTGGCTCCCTTGCTTGTTTCAGTATCGCGCCATTACCCGATGCCCAACAACGTCGCAATACCCAAGGTAGCAAAAATCGCCGCTGCAATGCCATGCACCAGCTTCAACGGCAAATTGCTGCCCATTTTATCGCCCAGCAACACTGCCGGAGCATTCGCCAGCATCATCCCTAAGGTTGTACCAGCTACCACCCAGAACAGAGAAGCGTATTGCGCCGCTAACGCCACGGTCGCGACCTGCGTTTTGTCCCCCATTTCCGCGAGGAAAAACGCCACCACCGTCGCACCAAAAATTCCGTAGTGCGTCGCATCCACCTTCACATCATCGTCATCCAGCTTATCGGGGATCATAATCCACACCGCCATTGCCAGAAACGACAAGCCCAAAATCCAGCGCAATGCCTCTTCGCCTAACACCGTCGTGACCCATGCACCGACTGCACCCGCCAACGCATGATTCAGCAAGGTAGCCACCAAAATCCCTAGGATAATAGGAACCGGGCGGCGGAATTTTGCCGCCAACACCAGTGACAGCAGTTGGGTTTTATCGCCGATTTCCGCAAGCGCAACAATGCCGGTTGAAACCAGAAAAGCTTCCATACTCATTGACGCACGACCGGCTTATCCGCTTTCATCCACCCCATAATCCCATGCGTCACGTTATACACTTCCTTATAACCCACTTGCGCCAACATATCCGCCCCTGCCCTTGTGCGGTTGCCGGTGCGACAAATCAAGGCAACGGGTTTATCGGTTGCCGCCACTTGCTGTACTTTAGCCAAAAAATCCGGCGCGACCGAACCATTCTCCCTAAACAGCGTAATGCGATGGCTACTCGCCACCGTGCCGGTTTGCGCCCACTCTTCCGGCAAACGAATATCGATCAAGGTGACTTTTTGATCCAATAAGGTTTGTAACTCGGCATTGGAAATATTTTTCACCGCCCCCTGTGCCGCTACTGCCGCTGTGTTATTGCCGCTAACGCTTTCAGCTTTTGAACAAGCCCCCACAGTAACCACAGCACTCAACGCCAGCGCGAGTGCTAACCACTTCATTGCATACATTGTTATAAAGCTCCAAAACTAAACGTATTTTATTTCAATAAATGTTCATAGCGCTGATCTGTCAGTGTTCGCATAAACGCCACTAACGCATCTACCTCCGCATCCTTCAGAGCGGGCGCTTGAAATTCCTCTTCATCCAAAGCCAGATGACTATCGACTTCCGGCACATCCCACGGTTTGCTAGTTTCCGGGTTGAGAGTGCGCTGCGCATTATTAAACTTGTCGTAAAACAATACAACTGTACGCAAATCGGCAAACACGCCATTGTGCATATACGGCGCAGTCACCGCGACATTGCGCAAGGTTGGCACTTTGAATTTGCCCGCTGCTTTAGGGTCGCTAATGTCCGGGTGTTCCAGCAAACCTTGATCAACGAAATCCTTAGCCTTGCCATTCGCCGCCCGTACCGCATGATTGGTCGGCACTCCCAAGTTATGGTACTCGTAATTGCTGAAGGTTTCGCCCTCACTACCGGGAAAGGCTTTGACCTGATGGCAACGGTTGCAATTGGTAAACTGCTGGGAAAAGAACAAGGATTCACCCAACGATTCCTGATCCGTCAGTTCGACTTCGCCCTGCAAATAGCGGTCATATTTGGAATCAAATGGCGCGAACAGATCGGTTTTTTCAAACTCGCCCAAACTTTCCGCCATTGCCGCGTAAGCCGTTTCCGCCGTGTCAAAAACGCTTGCGCCAAAAAGCTGTTTGAAGGCACTGACATAATCCTGATTTTCTTGCAAACGCGCCACCACAGCAGCTTTATCCGGCAT
>JBEUIR010000367.1:0-2602 GCA_040415395.1 Candidatus Thiothrix namsaraevi | reverse complement strand
GTCGGGATGCAATTGGTCGGCAATTATTTCGAGGAAGCGCGGATGTTGAACATTGCGCATCAGTACCAACAATGGACGGACTGGCACACGCAAGTGCCAGCTCAGTTCGCGTAAGGAGGACAGCGCATGGAATGGGAAACCGTTATTGGTCTGGAAATTCACGCCCAGCTTGCCACCAATTCAAAGATATTTTCGGGTTCATCGACCGCTTACGGTGCAGAGCCGAACACGCAAGCCAATCTGGTTGATTTGGGGATGCCGGGTGTTTTGCCCGTGCTCAACAAAAAAGCGGTGGAATTGGCGATTCGCTTAGGCTTGGCGATTGATGCCGAGATTGCGCCGCGTTCGATTTTTGCGCGTAAAAACTACTTCTACCCCGATTCGCCGAAAGGTTATCAGATTAGCCAGTATGAGCTGCCCATCGTTGGCTTAGGTCACATGGACATTCAACTGGAAAACGGTGA
This sequence comes from Candidatus Thiothrix namsaraevi, assembly GCA_040415395.1. Classification (GTDB taxonomy): domain Bacteria; phylum Pseudomonadota; class Gammaproteobacteria; order Thiotrichales; family Thiotrichaceae; genus Thiothrix; species Thiothrix namsaraevi. Next base: position 2,138 of record JBEUIR010000367.1, on the reverse strand, counting down.
CACCAAGCGCATTGGCATTACCCGCGCCCATCTGGAAGAAGATGCAGGCAAATCCTTGCACGAAGATTTCCAAGGGCAAACCGGGATTGACTTGAATCGTGCGGGTACGCCGTTGCTAGAAATTGTTTCCGAGCCGGATATGCGCAACGCCAAAGAAGCCGTGGCGTACATGAAAAAGCTGCACGCGCTGGTACGTTACCTCGGCGTGGGCGATGGCAATATGCAGGAAGGTTCGTTCCGTTGCGATGCCAATGTGTCGGTACGTCGCCCCGGTGCAGCATTCGGTACACGCGCCGAAATCAAAAACTTGAACTCGTTTAAGTTCATTGAACGCGCCATCAACCACGAGGTTGAACGCCAGATCGATATTATTGAATCCGGTGGCAAAGTGGTGCAGGAAACGCGCCTGTACGACCCCGACAAGGACGAAACCCGTTCAATGCGCAGCAAGGAAGACGCTAACGACTACCGTTACTTCCCAGACCCTGATTTACTGCCCGTGGAAATCACGCCTGCGGATATTGAAGCGGTGCGAGCTACCCTGCCGGAATTGCCGGATGCGAAAAAACAGCGCTTCATGGCGGATTACGCGCTGAGTGCTTACGATGCCAGCTTACTGACGCTCAGCCGTGAAGTGGCGGATTATTTTGAAGCAGTCGCGCAAGGTTGCGGGGATGCGAAGCTTGCGGCGAACTGGGTGAATGGTGAAGTCAGCAAAACCTTGGCAGACAATGAGATGGAGATTGCTGCCGTGCCGGTAAGCAGTGCGGCGTTAATCGAATTGCTCAAGCGTATTCAGGACAATACCGTTTCCAATAAAATTGCGCGGGATGTATTCGCGGCCATGTGGAACGGCGAAGGTTCAGCCGATACGATCATCGACAAAAAGGGTTTGAAGCAAATCACGGATACCAGTGCGATTGAAGCGGTGATTGACGAGATCATTGCCAATAATCCGGGGCAGGTGGCGGAATACCGCAGCGGTAAGGATAAGTTGTTCGGCTTCTTTGTGGGGCAAGCGATGCGGGCTTCTAAAGGTAAAGCCAACCCTGCGACCTTGAACGATATTCTGAAGCAGAAGCTGGAGGGCTAAGCATGGCAATTTCGGAAGTTGAAGTGAAAAAAGTGGCGCGTTTGGCGCGTCTGGCAGTACCGGATGAGCGTTTGGCGGCGTATACCCAAAACCTGTGCAATATTCTCGATTTAGTGGATCAGTTGAGCGCGGTGGATACTACGGGTGTGGAGCCGATGGCACATCCGCTGGAGATGATGCAACGCTTGCGTGATGACGTAGTGACAGAAATCAATCATCGGGAAAAATACCAGTCGGTTGCCCCAGAGGTGGAAAATGGTTTGTACCTCGTACCCAAGGTAATCGAGTAGGCTGGTATTTAGTCAATTATTCATCATGACAATTAGGAGCAGTTCTTTATGAACGATAATAACCCATATCAGCCACCTCAGGCAGATGTGAAGCCACCGCCAGTGCCGGTCGGTAATCTGACCTTGTTAGCCGAGCCACGGGCGCTGTCTGCGGGGGCTGGTCTCAGTTGGCTTACCGATAGTTGGGCATTGGTGAAAAGTAACCTCGTTGTCTGGGTATTGATCACGCTGGTACTGTTTGCGATTCAGTTCGTGCTGGGTATTGTCCCTGTGGTAGGTGATATTGTTTCCAGCTTGATTGGACCGGTGTTGACAGGTGGTATTTTGATGGGGGTTAGGGCTATTACTGCGGGTGATAGTTTACGCTTCGAGCATTTGTTTGCAGGGTTTAAAGAAAACTTCGTGCCCTTGTTAGGTTTGGGGGCATTGACGCTGGGTATCTTGATTCTCTTCGGGATTATTATTGGTGGCGCATTTGTTGGCATGAATATGGATCTCATGCAAGGTGAGCTGAGCAGACCGGAAGACTTGCTGAGCGGTGTCAACACCGGTTTGATCGCGCTTGGGGTAATTTTGTTGCTGTTGGTGATGATGTTGTTCTGGTTTGCGACGCAACTGGTGGCGTTGAATAATGTTCCGGTGTTTCAGGCACTGAGCATGAGCTTTAAGGCGTGTTTGCGTAACCCATTGGCGCTGATTGTGTACGCATTGTTAGTGCTGCTGTTGTTGATTTTGGGTGCTATTCCGCTGTTATT
>JBEUIR010000366.1:0-2621 GCA_040415395.1 Candidatus Thiothrix namsaraevi | reverse complement strand
ATGAAAATTAATGACTCGCTATCTCTTGGGGCTTGCTGATAAATGCTTTCCTTAACCCTTTATTATTATTGTTGTCGTCCCTTCCAGACCTTCTAGTCTTCGCCGTCTCAGTCTGTGCAAGGGATAATGCAACACCCGTGCCAACCCATGCCTAAACACGCAAGTCATTAATTTTCATAATTATCGGATGAATTTACATGATGAATGGCAATGGGTGACAAATACCAGACTTGTCAAAAAGTGACAGGTTTGACAGTTTTGAGTGTCATGTCTGAACTGGGATGAATCCTAGTTCAGACTGGCTCGCAAGGCTTGGCGGATCATGTCTTCCACACTCAAGCTTTGATTTTCGTAAGCGGCAATCATTTGACTGGCTTGGGCGGGTTTATAACCGAGTGCTAACAGTGCATTGACAGCTTCATCGCTGACCGAAACGGATGGAAGCGGGGCGCTAACAGCAATCCCCGTGCCGCTGCTTGCTTCGACTTTGGGCAAACGGTCGCGCAATTCAATCACCAAGCGTTCTGCGGTTTTCTTGCCAACCCCAGGAATGCGGCTCAAGCGGGCAATATCCGCCGCGTGAATCACTTGATTGAATTCCACAGGACTCATGCCCGACACAATCGCCAGCGCCATTTTGGGGCCAACCCCATTCACTTTAAGCAAATGTCGAAACAATTCGCGCTCAGTTTGGGAACTGAAGCCATACAGCAATTGTGCATCTTCACGCACCACAAAGTGGGTATAGAGCGTCACCTCTTGGTGCAATTCCGGCAGATCGTAAAACGTGGTCATTGAAGCCTGCACTTCATAGCCCACGCCATTCACATCTAACAGCAAATCAGGGGGCTGTTTGATGAGTAATTTACCGCGTAATAATCCAATCATGCTACGGTACTCCTAAGACGTTGTTGCAAGTGACTCGCATGAGCATGGCACAATGCCACCGCCAGCGCATCTGCTGTATCGACTTGTAACCGCCCTTGCAAATTGAGCAGCAGCTTGACCATGTGTTGCACTTGGGCTTTATCTGCGCCGCCCTTGCCAACGGTGGCTTGTTTGACTTCTTTGGGGCTGTATTCGGCAACGGGCAAACCGGCAATCACCCCGGCACAAATCGCAGCCCCTCGCGCTTGCCCCAATTTGAGTGCTGACGCGGGGTTGTTGGAGACGAACACACTTTCAATCGCCATTTCAAGCGGCTGGTATTCGCGAATAATGCGGGTGAGTTCGCTGAAAATCGTTCCCAGCCGTTCGGGAAAAGATGCATCGCCTAAGCGCAAACAGGTACTAAAAATGTGCTGATTGCGTCGCCCATCCGTGTCGACAATCCCGATTCCGGTAATCCGCGAACCGGGGTCAATGCCCAGAATCCGGCGCGTGGTCACTTAACCATGCGCCGCTAAATCGGCATCGTTGAAATCGGCATTGGTGAAGACTTCCTGCACATCATCCAAGTCTTCGAGCATGTCGATCATTTTCAACAATTTGGAGGCCGTATCACCTTCGACGGAAGTTAGGTTGTCCGCCCGCATGGTGACTTCATCGTGATCTGGCGTGAAACCTGCTGCAATCATGGCAACTTTGACGGCGGCGAAATCTTCCGGCGTGGTGACGATTTCAGCCGAACCGTCGTCGTCCATTTGAATGTCGTCAGCACCTGCTTCAAGTGCCGCTTCCATGAGCTTTTCTTCGTCTAAACCGGGGGCGAAATTCATCACGCCAATTTTCTTGAACTGGAACGCCACCGAGCCATTCGTGCCGAGGTTGCCACCGTGTTTGGTGAGGGCGTGGCGTACTTCGCCCACGGTGCGGTTGACGTTATCGGTCATGGTTTCGACAATGACCGCAATCCCGCCGGGGCCGTAGCCTTCGTAGCGCACTTCCACGTAATTGTCGGTGTTGGTTTCGCCCGCGCCGCGTTTGCAAGCTTTTTCGATGGTGTCGCGGGTCATATTAGCACTCAGCCCTTTATCCACCGCTAGGCGCAAGCGCGGGTTGGTATTGGGGTCGGATGTTTTGCCTTCGCGGGCAGCGACGGTAATTTCACGGATAATTTTCGTCCAAATTTTGCCGCGTTTTTTATCAACAGCGGCTTTTTGGTGTTTGATGTTTGCCCATTTGCTATGACCAGCCATGTCGAACTCTCGTTTTCAGTCTCAAAAAGTGCCGCTCAGTTTAGCATAATTGCAGAAAGTTTCAGATTTCCATCATCTCAAAATCATCCTTACCCACGCCGCAATCCGGGCAGCGCCAATCGTCGGGAATCGCTTCCCAAGGCGTACCTGGCGCGATACCTTCTTCGGGCAAACCACTAGCTTCGTCGTAAATCCAGCCACACACCACACACATCCACGTTTTCATCTAAGCTACTACCTGTCAGTTATAAGAATGACCTTATTCTCAGGTAAATGGTGTGGGCAAGCAAAAAGGCGGATACCGTTAGGGATTTTGCTACCATTGGCATTAGCAAACATAAGGGATCGAGTGTTGTCATGATATGGGTATTGTTTGGTTTGGCACTAATGATTGTGGCTTGGCTGGCGTATCGCGCTGGGTGGAATCACGGGCTGCTGAAAGGTTACAAAACCGGTGTTGGCGAAGGCTTTAAAAAAGGTCAC
>JBEUIR010000365.1:0-2624 GCA_040415395.1 Candidatus Thiothrix namsaraevi | reverse complement strand
TGGATGGCAAAGAACTCGCCGTCGGTATCGTGCCAGTCGCCGCGATGCTCAGCATGAAACATATCGCCAAAGCCGCCCACGCCAAAAAAGCTGACATGGCGGACAAAGCACTGGTTGCCCGCACCACTGGCTACGTACTCGGCGGGGTTAGTCCGCTGGGGCAAAAGAAGCTGCTGAAAACCTTCATCGACGAGTCTGCCCTACAATTTCCCACGATTTACGTGAGTGCTGGGCGGCGTGGGCTGGAAATCGAGCTTGCTCCGCAAGATTTGCAAAGCCTGACCCGTGCGGTGTTCACGCCCTTAATGCAAACCGAGTAACGTTTTTGTGGGGTAAATGATGGCAACAAAACTCGTCCTCCTCCCCGGTCTTGATGGCACGGGCTTGCTGTTTCAGCCGTTACTGGCAGCGTTGGGGGCAGCATTTCCGGTTCAGGTCATTTGTTACCCGCCCGATCAATGCCTGTCGGTGGAAGCACTGGCGGCACAAGTTCGCGCACAAGTGGCGTTCGACACCGACACGGTATTACTGGCGGAATCGTTTTCCGGCTTGATTGCGGTGGAATTGCTGAGGCAGGGAATCCCGTTACGTAGCGTTGTTTTTTGCGCGTCGTTTGCCAGCGCACCGCATCCGTGGTTGTTGAAACTGGCGATGCATTTACCGCTGGAGCGTTGGTGGCGGTTGCCGTTACCTGAGTCATTGCTGCGATTGTTGGGTATGGATGCACGCTTACAAGCCTTGCTGAAACCTGTGCGGGAGCAAGTGCTGCCCAGCGTGGCGGCGTACCGTTTGCGGCTGATTGCAGCAGCACGCCCGTTTGCCTTGGCGCAACGCTGGGAAATCCCCTGTCATTATTTGCGGGCAGTCAATGATCGGGCAGTGCCGGAGCGGTGTGCAAATGAGTTACGGCGGTACTTTGCCCGTGTGGAAATCACTCGCATTGCACAGTCGGGGCATTTTTTGCTGCAAACCCAGCCTGAAGCGTGTGCGGCGGTGTTAAAACGGTTGGTTCTCCACTAAAAATCCGCGTTATTTCCTGAACTGCTGCAAAATCGCTGCACGCCTGTTGTCGATAATCCTCGCTATCTGAACCACTGATGAGGCGCATGGCAGCGATGGATTTTTCAGCCGAAAACGGTTGGCGCGAATGCTTAATGCGCTGGCTGGTGCAAATACTGCATGGTTGGCGGTGTTTTTACAGCAGCACGGTTTCGCGCTAATGCCCAAGTTTGAAAGCCATGATTTGTTTCATGTGCTACTCGGCTATGGCGTGACGGTGGTTGATGAGGTGCGGATGCAATGTTGTCTGGCAGGCAGCGGGCGACGTACTGCACCGACCTTGGTGGTGATTGCGGTTGGTTTGGTGTTTTACCCAGAATACGGCAGGGATTTTTGTCGGCATTATCAGCGTGGAAAAAGCATGGTGAATTTTTCAGGCTGGGATTTTAAAGTGATGTTGCTTGAGCCGATGGCGGCTTTGCTGGCTCGAATACACAATTACGGCTCACAACAATGACGGAAGAGATGCTGATGACGGAACTGAAACACTCGGTAATTGTATTCACCTGTCTGAAAGCATCCCGTTGTTATTGGCAATTTCGCTGTTCTCTTTGCCGTTCGGCTTTGTGCAGAATATGTTGTTTGGGGCCGCATTGACGGAATTTTTGCGGCGGCGACAGGCAGTATATGGGAAATAGTTAGCGTGGGTTATCAGCACTTTCACCTAATAATGGCACTAACTGCTGGTTAAGTGCCGCATAGCCCTGTGGGTTTAGGTGCAATAAATCGCGGCTGTATTCCGGTTTTATCTTGCCATTTTCCCCTTGCAGCAGCGTAAACGCATCCAACACCGTCACGTCCTCGTCTGTCTGCGCCGCAATAAACTGGTTCACCTCTTGGATGGCGGGTGCAATCGCATCCGACCAGAACAAGGCGCGTTCGAGAGGCACTTTGCCCAAGGGAAATACGGTCGTCAGTAATACCTTGCTGCCGCTTTGCCGCGCTTGCGTGATAATGTCTTGTAGATTGCGCTGGCATTGCGCAACGATGGCATCATGCCGCTGCGGAAACAACGCGATAGCTTTCAGATCATTCACGCACAATTGCAGGATCACGACATCCGCTTGCAAGGGCTGAACATGCTGTGCAAAGCGCAGGCGGATTTGTTCGGAGGTTTGGTTGCCAATGCCGCGATTGACGAATTCGACATTCGCCATCTCTGGCGCAGACCAACTTAAGGCGCGTGAATCGCCGAAAAATACCACGCGCTGCTGCCCCGCCGTTTTGCTGGGAACAGGGTCGGCGTAAAGGCTTAACTGCAAAGGGTCAAGGCGCAGTGTATTCGTGTCTTGGTATTGGTGCTGGGCAAACCACAGCAAACCGACGTTACCCAGCACGGAAATCAGGAGAAGGATGAGGAGCTTTTTCATGCACAAAGCATAGCTATTTTCCTTATTGACTGCACGGGTTTTGCAAATCAGTCGCCTACACTGGCGACAGTTAACCAAACGCAAATGTACAGGTAAAAAGATGCAGCGTTTCACCACAGCGAAAGATATACCAGTGGTAAATGAGAATTCGGTAAAGTTACACTATCCACAAATACTCTAACGCTCAAGGATGCT
>JBEUIR010000364.1:0-2625 GCA_040415395.1 Candidatus Thiothrix namsaraevi | reverse complement strand
TACCCGCGCCGTATTTTGCTGGCGGTGGCCGCGAATTCCCCGCAAATTGTCACCGAAACCGTTTACGCCCTCACCCAACACACCCGCCCCGCGTGTATGCCCACCGAAGTACACATTATCACCACCCGCCAAGGTGAGCCATTTGTGCGCCAATTGCTATGCGGCACACAACCCGGCTGGCTGGCGAAACTGTGCGCAGATTATGCCCTGCCCGCCCCTGCTTGCGCCCCCTCGCACATTCACCTGATTACGGATGCGGCAGGGCAAGCGCTCGACGACATTCGTACCCACCGCGACAATACCCACGCCGCCGATTGCATTACGCGCATTGTGCAACAACTGACCGCTGACCCGCACAGCCAACTCACCGTGTCGCTTTCCGGCGGGCGACGCACCATGACGTTTTACGCTGGCTACGCGCTCTCGCTATTGGGCAGGGCGCAAGATCGCCTCACCCATGTGCTGGTCGATGAGGAGTATTTTTTTCACCAAGAATTCTTTTACCCACCGCCGCGCAGTGTGTGGGTGGTGCGTGACGATGGCTCTGGTTTTGATGCCAGCAAGGTGGAAGTGACGCTGGCGGACATTCCGTTTGTGCGCTTGCGGGAAGGTTTGCCGCAAGACCTGTTGCAGGGCAGCAGCAGTTTCAGTGATACGATTGCGGCGGCGCAACGGCGTTTTGACCCCGCACAGGTGCGCCTCGACTGGCAACGCGCCAGCCTCACTTGTGGCGGTATCCCCGTCTCTATGCCGCCGGTGCAACTCGCGTTTTATGCGTGGATGTTGCAACGCCGCGCCAACGATTTACCCCCTATTCACTGGACTAGCACCGAAACCCCCGACCTCGCCAGCCAATTCCTCACCGTTTATGCCCGCCTGCATGGGCAAACCGGCAGCTACGAACAAGTGGCGCTGGCGTTGCGCGACGGCATCACCAAGGCGTGGTTTGACGAACGCAAATCGAATACCCACAAGGCGTTACGCGCCGCGCTCGGTCATGCTGCGGCAGAGGTGTATTTGCTGCACCCGCATGGGAAAAAACCGCGCACCCTGTTTGGGTTGACGTTGGCGATGGGTGCGCTGGAGCTGGTGTGATGGAATGTGACTGTTATCACCGTAACTGACACATTATTCAGCCATAATTTCAACTGGGCTTCCGCCAGACATATTTCAGGGTATTGACAGCGCATCGCTGCGGGTGGGTATCGGGTTTGACAAGCTTGTCATCGGTGACAAGTGGGGGTGTTTAGTTAATACTCGAAAGCATAAATTTATTGCATCAAGGACAAAGGGGCTAATATGCCAGATAAGCACTTGTTGAATGCGTCCAGCCGGGTTGCATTAGCGGCGTTTTTGCACGACTTGGGGAAGTTTGCAGAACGGGCGCGTATCGAAGAAGCCCATCAAAAAGACACGGATGGCAACCAGCGCCGCGACTTGAATGTGCAGCTTTATTGCCCGAAGTATAACGAACGGCATACCCACATCCATGCGGCTTACACGGCGATTGGTTTTGATCTGCTGGAACAGCACATGCCCGATTTAGTCGGGGATGACATGACTCCGTTCAAACCGTGGAAAGATCGGGATGCGGATGATTCGCTGATCAATGCAGCGGCAATGCACCATAAGCCGGGGACGTTTCTGCAATGGGTGATTGCCACGGCGGATCGGGTGGCTTCGGGTTTTGAGCGCGAGAAGTTTGAGGACTACAACAAACTTGCCGATGATGAAAAAGCCAAACTCAATCATTACACCACCCGCCAGTTAACCCTGATGGAACAAATCCGGCTGGATGGCAAAGCAGCAGAAAAACTGAATTACCGTTATGCGTTGCAAGCGTTGACGGTTGATAGCCTATTCCCGCAGAAAAAAGAACAGTGTGAACCCGAAGGCAACAACACCAAGGCACAGGCAGAATACAAGGCATTATGGCAAGGTTTCCGTGAAGCATTGACCAAGATTCCTGATGCTCACCGCAAAAATCTACCGTTATGGTTAGACCATTTCGATACGCTTTGGCAGGTGTACGCCCATGCCATCCCAGCGGCTACCGTGTCGCCGATGAATCAGAACATCAAGGCGGATGTGTCGCTGTATGACCACTCCAAAACCACCGCAGCGTTGGCTGTTGGTTTGTGGCGTTATCATCAGGAAACAGGGCAAGAAACGGGCAAGCTGGAAGATTGGGATACCAACAAATTCCTGCTGATACAGGGTGATTTTTTCGGTATTCAAGACTTCATCTTTGCCAGTGGCGGCGAAACTCGCAAACGGGCGGCAAAGCTGTTGCGTGGGCGTTCATTCTATGTGTCCTTGCTGATGGAGTGTGCCGCGCTCAAGATTATGGATGCGCTGGGTTTACCCTCCACTAGCCAAGTGACTAATGCGGCGGGTAAATTCCTGATCGTTGCACCGAATACGCCAGACACCATCCAAAAACTCGAAAAGGTGCAACACGAACTGAATCAGTGGTTCATTGACCATACCTTCGGGCAATCGGGTGTAGGTTTGGCGTGGCTGCCTGCTGCGTGCAATGACTTCACCCAAGGCAAATTCAGCGACTTGATGAAACGGCTGTTTGAGCAATTGGAAAAGGTCAAACTGCGCCGTTTTGATTTGTGT
>JBEUIR010000363.1:0-2644 GCA_040415395.1 Candidatus Thiothrix namsaraevi | reverse complement strand
ATGTCTAAACGCCATCTTTCCAGCGCGGAACAAAGGGCGATTATTGAGCGTGCGTAAAAAGTTGAAGCAGCGTAACAGGTCGATAGCTAATCACCCAAAATGCGTAGTATTATCAAGCACTATGCATGTTGAATAAGATTAACCAAGGGCTATTATGAACGTAGACGACTATCTCAACTCACTGAATGACCGTAAGAAAATCAGCGATGTAAAAGCAAAGATCATTCGACGCTTATGGGGTAACACGTCCGACAGCTTCCCAAAACCGTGGGTTTCCTCTGCTGAATTGCTGGAGCTGACGGGACAGAAATATTTCGATAGACGCACCAGAGAACTCCGCGATCAACTGGGATGTGACATTGAAACGGCTTACCTTGATACATTTTCTGGTCACGCATGGCGCATCCATTCCTCAGAACTGTCAGATGCACAGGATCGGGAATATTTGACGCAAAGCCAGAAAAACAAACTATTCCAAGATGCTACGTTCACTTGCTCCACCTGTGGCGTGCAACTTCAGCCCGGAGTCAGGGGTTTGCAAGCCGATCATAAAGTGCCACTTTCCCGTGGTGGCGGCAACGAACTGCCCAATTGGCAACCAATGTGCAACAACTGCAATGTTGGCAAAAGAAGAGCGTGTGAAGGGTGTTCACTGGATTGCAGGACATGCTCTTGGGCTTTTCCTGAAAAACACGGGGTAAGAGCGATGTTTTCGATCAGCGAACACACTTTGCGCCGTGTGGATAGGTACGCTGCTCAAACAGGCCAAAGCCCTGACAAAATCATGGAGACAGCAGCAAACTATTATCTCGATGAGAAAGAAGAGCGTTAAGCAGCCAAACGTTCGCTGTTAGCCATATCCAGTGCAGCAATAATTTGCTTACCCACGGCTTCTGCTACAGGCGGAGGGAACGCATTACCCACTTGCCTATAGGCGGGTGTTTTTTTGCCGTAAAATTCCCACCAATCAGGAAAGCCTTGGATTCTGGCTGCCATCCTAACCGTCAGCAACGGCATGTTTTCATAGCCAATCTTATTTTTATAACCGACAAACCCCTTTTCTGGTGGATGCTCACCCAGCAGATTGCCATTCACATGCAGTTCTTGCCATGCACGTCTAGCGCGAGTGGGACCAAGATCAGGCCCACCATGTTTTTTAGAGCCACCAACTAACGTAGGGGCAATTTTGTTAGCTTTCTGTTTCCATTCTGCTGCCCCCTCCCAACCTTGTGAAGCCATTAAGTCATACAGCACTTCACCAACGGTAGGAGGAACTGTTTTATTTTCAGGCCAAGTAAAATAGCGGGAAAATTCAGATTTCAACGCCACCAACACAACCCGTGGGCGCAATTGAGGCACGCCAAAATCAGAAGCATTGAGCAATTTCCAGAAAACCGTATAACCCATTTTTTCTAAACAGGCTTCAATGTCAGCTCTGTAATCATCAAATTTTGCATCCAGCAAGCCAGAAACATTTTCGAGCAAGACCGCTTTGGGAGTAGTATTTTTTACAATCTCCAATGCTGCCGGAAACAAATCCCGCTCATCCTTCTGACCAAGTTGCTTGCCTGCTTTCGAGAAGGGCGGACAAGGAACGCCACCGGCAACCAGATCAATGCCTTTGTAGCGGTGGGCGGTAAATTTGGCAAATTGTTCCACACACCCTTCAATAATATCGCCCCACCCTAGATTATGGTGTTCATTGTTATGTTTGAGTGTTTTGCACGCAGGTAGGTCTATTTCGATGAGCACTTGATGCCTAAAACCAGCCAAATGAAGCCCAAGGGCTTGCCCGCCTGCTCCGGCACAAATCTCGATAGAGGTGTATCTGTTTTTCATGGTGACGACATTTACTCAATTTACGCAATGGCCTTTTGTCGATGATACAGAGGCAGACACTCCTAATCTAGCAAAGCCTTGAACCCCTGCATATACAAGGCATATACTAACCCCACATCTCCAAACAAGAAGGTATCGCCATGACTGCCATAGCCGCCAGATTATTCAAAAACGGACAAAGCCAAGCCGTCCGCATCCCGCGCATTTTCCAGTTTGAAGGCATTAATGAAGTGCTGATCCGACGCGAAGGCGATGCGCTCATCATCACGCCCAAGCGCAAAAGCTGGACATCGTTTGCCGACCTCCCCAGTGCCGACGATAATTTCATGGCAGAACGCCCTGATGTGTTTGACCTTGGACGGGTGGTATTCTGATGCTTTACATGCTCGATACGGACATCAGCAGCTACATCATGCGCAAAAAGCCACCCAATGTACTGGCAATGTTGGAAACACAAGTACAGGCAGGCAATGAGATTTGTATTTCCGCCATCACCTACGCCGAATTGCTGTTAGGGGCAAAACGCTCCGGCAATCCTGACAAACATCTACACCTGATTGAAGCCTTGCAAGAACGCTTGCATCACATCCAACCGTGGGATGCTGCGGCAGCAGAACAGTTTTCCGATCTGCAAACCTTGCTGTTTAACGCAGGTACGCCAATTGGCACGAATGACACCCTGATTGCAGCCCACGCCTTGAGCCTGCAAGCCATTATGGTGACAAACAACACACGCCACTTCGATAAAGTGCCGGATTTGCGGCTGGAGAATTGGGTGTAATCTCAAACGGCTCACTATCATCCC
>JBEUIR010000362.1:0-2647 GCA_040415395.1 Candidatus Thiothrix namsaraevi | reverse complement strand
TTATTAAATCTTTTGTAGGCATTTTCTATCAGTTCCGTTAAGCTCTCGCTATGACAGATGATATAGATATAATCCCCATTGCCGGACGTTTCCGTGGCTTCCTCCCCGTAGTGGTAGACGTAGAAACAGGTGGCTTTGATTGCCGCAAGGATGCGTTGCTAGAATTGGCAGCCGTGGTGTTGCGCATCGACGAAAAAGGTGAGCTATCCCGCCACCGCACCTTCAATTGGCACATCGAACCCTTCCCCAATGCCAATATGGATCCCAAGTCGCTGGAGGTGAATGGTATCAAACCGTTCAGCCCACTGCGCATGGCAGTGCCAGAGCCGAAAGCGATGGAAGAATTCTTTAAAGTGATCCGCAAAGAAGTGAAGCTCAACCGCTGCAACCGCGCCATTCTGGTCGGGCATAATGCGCCGTTTGACTTGAACTTTGTCCATGCCGCTTCTGACCGCATTAAAGCCACCCGCAACCCATTCCACCCGTTTAGCACGCTGGATACGGTTTCGTTGGGGGCAGTGATGTATGGGCAGACCGTGCTAGCACGTTTGGCACAAGCCGCAGGCATGGGGTGGGATGCGGATTCCGCGCATTCAGCCGTGTATGATGCTGAAAAGACAGCGGACTTATTTTGCCATTTCGTGAATACTTGGCAGACGTTGGATGCGGCGTTTAAAGCGGTCGAAAATTAGGGAAACCCCTCACCGTAGAGACGCAAAATTTTGCGTCTCTACAATGTAACACCAGCAGGACTTCTTACTTTCCCGTCTTCAATTTTTCCCAATACCCGTCATATAGCTTAATAGCATCGCCGATGTCGTTTTGGAATTCGCCTTTGGCAACGTCTGCTGCTGTGGGGAAAATCACCGGGTTATTACGGGTGTCTTCATCCAACAACTCTTTTACCGCGATATTCGGGGTGCTGTAACCCAATTCTTCGACGACTTGCTGCCCGACTTCGGGGCGTAACATGTAGTCGATGAATTTATGGGCATTATCAACATTGCTTGCGCCTGCCGGAATCACGAAGCTGTCCACCCAAAAACCCGCGCCTTCTTTCGGGAAAATGTATTCAATGTCAGGATTTTCCTGCTGCGCCATTTTAACTTCGCCGCTCCAGATCATGCCGAGATTCACATCACCCGCCAAAAACGGCTCGCGGGGTGCATCCGCATTGAAGACCAACACATTCGGCATCAGCTTTTGCAGGTCTTCGTAAGCGATTTTGATTTCATCGGGGTTGGTGGAGTTGGTGGAAAAACCATTCTTTTTCAACGCCATGTGGAAAACTTCGCGTACATCGTCGGTCAGCAATAACTTGCCCTTCCACTTTCCATCCCACAAATCTGCCCAAGAGGTGATGGTCGATGAGTCGATTTCTTTGCCATTCACGCCAATGCCGGTGCTGCCCCACAGGTAAGGAATGCTGTATTCATTGCCGGGGTCATAGGGCTTATCCAATAAATCCGCTGACAAATTTTTCAGGTTAGTTAACTTGGTTTTATCGAGTTTTTGTAACAAACCTTCACGGCTCATCTTCGCCACCAAATAACTGGATGGCACCACGATGTCGTAACCCACGCCTTTTTGTAGCTTGAGTTTGGAATACATCACCTCGTTGTTTTCATAGGTGGAATACTCGACCTTAATGCCAGTTTCTTTCTCAAATTCTTCCAGTGCCGCTTCGGGGATGTATTCTGCCCAGTTATACACCACGAGTTTTTCTTCAGCGTGCAGCGCACTCGCCGTCAACAGCAACAAGGTTGCGAACAGGGAGGTTGATTTCATGTCAGTGCTTTCTCCTGAGCAATAAAGTAGACAATGTGACCAAACCCAGCGAAATCGCCAGTAATAAGGTCGCTAATACGTTCACTTCGGGCGACACACCAACTTTTACCATTGAAAATACCCGAATCGGTAAAATTTCAAAGCTAGGCCCCGTCACGAATGAGCTGATGATTACATCATCAAGCGACAGGGTAAAGCTTAATAACCAGCCAGCCACAATCGCCGGGAATACCAGTGGCAAAATGATCAGCCGAAAAATACGCCCCTCGCTTGCGCCCAAGTCTTGCGCGGCTTCCAGCAAATATTTATCAAAGCCTTTGAGCTGCGCATACACCGTAATTACCACAAACGGCAAGCAAAACGTAATGTGCGCAATCAGCAACGACCAGAACCCCAGTTGAATTCCCAGCGCAATAAAAATCACCAAAAAAGTAATCGCCAATACAATGTCCGGCGACATCATCACAATAAATAATAAGCCACTGGCAGTTGCTTTCAGGGGAAAACGGTAGCGGTACAACGCTAGTGCCATTAGCGTTCCGATGAGCGTGGCAGCGGTTGCCGCCAGACTTGCCACTAACAAGGAATTCAAAAATGCTTGGATAAGCGCATCATTATTAAATAGTTTCTCGTACCACTTCCAGGTAAAGCCTTGCCACTCATAGCCGTATTTGGAGGCGTTGAAGGAGTTGATGACCAAAATCGCAATCGGTAGATAGAGATAGAAGAAAATCGCCGCCATAAAACTCCACTTAAAGACCTTCATCATCCAACCCCCCTTGCCGATTAATGCGCCGATTTGCCAACACATACAACCACAGCAACCCCGCCATCATCACAATCAACGCCACGCTAAACG
>JBEUIR010000361.1:0-2647 GCA_040415395.1 Candidatus Thiothrix namsaraevi | reverse complement strand
TTCAGCGCGACCGCATGACCACCATTCTCACGCACCACGCCCTTAGGCTTGCCGGTTGTGCCGGAGGTGTAAAGAATGTACAGCGGGTCAGTGCCTTTCACCGGGACGCAATCCGCCGGAGTCGCGGTTGCCATCAACGCATCCCACTCGTAGTCACGCCCTGCAATCAGCAGGGAAGTGGCTTGCGGACGTTGGAAAATAATGCAGCTTTGCGGCTTGTACGCAGACAAATCAATCGCTTTGTCGAGCAGCGGTTTGTACGCAATCACGCGCTTGATTTCGATCCCGCAAGAGGCAGAAATCATCACTTTCGGTTGCGCGTCTTCGATCCGCTGTGCCAGTTCAGGCGCAGCAAACCCACCAAACACCACGGAATGGATTGCGCCCAAACGTGCCGTTGCCAACATGCTAATCACCGCTTCGGGGATCATCGGCATGTAAATGATAACGCGGTCGCCTTTTTCCACGCCCAAACCTGCCAACATACCCGCCGCTTTAGCGACTTCATCACGCAATTCGGTATAGGTGTAGGTTTTCTTGGTATCAGTAACCGGCGAGTCGTAAATGATCGCGACTTGATCGCCACGTCCATTTTCAACGTGGTAATCCAGCGCCATGTACGCGGTGTTCATTTCACCATCGGCAAACCAATGGAAAATGCCGTGTTCGTCTTGCGACAGGATTTTTTCAGGGGCTTTGAACCATTTGAGGGCAGCGGCTTTCTCTTTCCAGAAACCTTCTGGGTCGTTCATCGAGCGGTCGTATTCTGCTTGGTAACTCATGGTAATCTCCTCCTCCTAACGATTAAAAACTGTCGCCCGGAATGCGTACCCAGCCTTCCATCAACACCCGCGCACTGCGGCTCATCACGACTTTTTCCACTTTCCAGTCGCCGTTGGTTGCGCTAGCAGCCGCACCCACTTTCAACGTACCGGAAGGGTGTCCGAAGGTCACGACACTGCGCTCCCCACCGCCAGCGGCGAGGTTAACCAATGTGCCGGGAATCGCTGCGGCTGTACCAATCGCTACCGCCGCCGTACCCATCATCGCGTGGTGCAATTTGCCCATCGACAAGGCGCGAACGTTCAAATCAATGTCGGTCGCCTTAATCTGTTTGCCGCTGGATGACACGTAAGCTTCTGGCTTGCCCACAAACGCCACTTTAGGCGTGTGCTGGCGACCTGCCGCTTCGGCGACATCCTTAATCAAACCCATTTTCAGCGCACCGTAAGCGCGGATGGTTTCAAACATCGCCAGTGCTTTTGGGTCGCCGTTGATGGCTTCCTGCAATTCGCAGCCGGTGTAACCAATGTCTGCCGCGTTCAAAAACACGGTGGGAATTCCCGCATTAATCATGGTGGCTTGGAACGTACCCACACCCGGCACGTCCAGCTCGTCCACCAGATTGCCAGTGGGGAACATTGCGTCAGTGGCATCCACCGGGCTGATGAATTCCACTTGCACTTCTGCCGCTGGGAAGGTCACGCCATCCAGCTCGAAATCGCCGGTTTCCTGCACTTCGCCATTGGTCATCGGCACCTTAGCGATAATGGTTTTCTGGATGTTTTTCTGCCAGATGCGTACCACGGCAATGCCGTTTTGGGGTAAGCGCTCGGTATCCACCAAGCCGTTATTGATGGCGAAAGAGCCAACCGCAGCAGTCAAATTGCCGCAGTTGCCGCTCCAATCCACGAACGCTTTGTCGATAGCAACCTGCCCGAACAGGTAATCCACGTCGTGGTCGGGTTGCTCGCTTTTCGCCAGAATCACGGTCTTGCTGGTGCTGGAAGTCGCGCCGCCCATGCCGTCGGTTTGCTTGCCATACGGGTCAGGGCTGCCGATCACGCGCAACAGGATTGCGTCACGCGCTGCACCGGGGACTTGCGCGACTTCCGGCAAGTCGGTCAGATTGAAAAACACACCCTTGGATGTGCCGCCACGCATGTACGTAGCGGGGATTTTGATTTGGGGGACATGGGACATTACGCTGCCGCTCCTTCCAAAAAATCCTGCGCAAAGCGTTGCAATACACCGCCCGCGTTGTACACGCGCACTTCGGCAGCAGTATCCAAACGGCAAGTCACCGGAATCCGCACGGTTTCGCCGTTTCTGCGCTGCATGACCACGGTCAGCGTTGCACGCGGAGAAATCTCACCTTCCACGTCATAGCTTTCCGTACCGTCGATGGCGTAAGTCTTGCGCGTTTCGCCAGCCTTGAACTCCAGCGGCAGCACGCCCATACCGACCAGGTTGGTACGGTGAATGCGCTCGAAACCTTCCGCCACAATCGCTTCGACACCTGCCAAACGCACGCCTTTGGCAGCCCAGTCACGGCTGGAACCTTGTCCGTAATCCGCGCCCGCCACGATGATCAGCGGCTGCTTACGTTCCATGTAAGTTTCGATGGCTTCCCACATGCGCATGACAATGCCTTCCGGCTCGACACGCGCCAAGGAACCTTGCTTGACGTTGCCATCCACCACTGCCATTTCATTGATCAGCTTGGGGTTGGCGAAAGTCGCACGTTGTGCGGTCAAGTGGTCGCCACGGTGGGTGGCGTAAGAGTTGAAGTCTTCTTCCGGCAAGCCCATTTTGTGCAGGTATTCACCCGCAGCACTGTTCAGCATAATCGCGTTGGACGGCGACA
>JBEUIR010000360.1:0-2657 GCA_040415395.1 Candidatus Thiothrix namsaraevi | reverse complement strand
GTTAATGGTGAATACCGCCAGCAAGTGTGGCTTCACCCCGCAATTTGACCCCATAGGTCAGCTCGCAGAAATCCTTAATCTCTTTTTCTGAACCAGGGTCTTGTCCAGCAAAATCATTGGAAGGGAATCCCAGCACCACCAAACCCCGGTCTTTGTAGTCGCTATACAACTTCTCCAAACCGTCAAATTGCGGGGTGAAGCCACACTTGCTGGCGGTATTCACCATTAACACCACTTTGCCCTTGTAGGCTTCGCACAAATTAACGGTTTTATCCGAACCCAATTCACGCAAGGTAAAATTTAGCGCCGCTGGGCAACCATTGTCGGTGGCAGGCCCTGCCACGGGTTCAGCCAGTGCATTGCTGGCGGCAAACAAACTGATTGCCAAGCCGAAAAGTTGCTTAATCATGATCATCTGCTCTCTGTCATAGTGGTAAATACAAGTATTGTCCCACCTTTGTCGCACTTCTGGTAAATAGCTACAAGCAAATAAGGGTAAAAAAACCGTATTCGCCAACGTGGAATAACAGTCGCCCTTAACAAAACAGCTTTGTATAATCGCCGCTTTGTTAGCCGATGATGTGACCAAACCTGATGGAAAACCGTGACTTTCTCGCCGAATGGCATCCCCAATGGGGCGTTTTACTGGCATGGCCGCACCCAGACACCGACTGGGCAGACAATATGGACGCTGCCGAAACCTGTTACGCCGAAATCGTCAGTGCCATCAGCCACCGCGAAAACGTGTTATTGCTCTGTCACGATGCACCGCATCAGGCACACATTGCCGCCGTATTAGGCACACAAGCCTACCTGCCAGAACGGGTACATTTCGTGCAAGTTCCTTACAACGATACTTGGGCGCGGGATTTTGGGTTTATTACCGTCATACGCGATGGCAAACCTTTATTGCTGGATTTCACCTTCAATGCGTGGGGCGGCAAATTCGGCGCGGAACAAGACAACGCAGTCAATCAGCAACTCGCCACCCTACCCTTGCTCCAGCACAACACCTTGGAAACGCACACGCTGGTGATGGAAGGCGGCAGCCTCGAAACCGATGGGCAAGGCACATTGCTGACTACGGAAATTTGCCTGCTCAACCCCAACCGCAACCCAACACTGGACAAAACAGCGATTGAAGCCAAATTACGCCAAGCACTCGGTGTTACCCGCATTTTGTGGCTGGCACACGGGCATTTGGAAGGCGATGATACCGATGCGCACATCGACACGCTGGCACGCTTTGCTGACGCTGACAGTATCGTGTACATGAGTTGCACCGATTCAGCCGATTCGCATTACTCCGCGTTGCAAGCGATGCAAGCGGAATTGCAAGCCTTGCGCCAAGCCAATGGCGAACCGTACCGACTGTTCCCGATCCCCATGCCAGCAGCGATTTACGAAGAGGGGCGGCGTTTGCCCGCGAGTTACGTCAACTTCCTGATCATTAATGGTGCGGTCTTATTACCCGTATACGCCGATGAATGTTTTGATCCGGTTGCCATCGAACAAATGCGAGCCGCCTTCCCGCAGCATGAAATTATCCCGATTGATTGCCGCGCGTTGATTGCCCAAAACGGCAGTCTCCACTGTATCACCATGCAAATTCCGCAAGAGGTCGTTAGCGTATGAGTCGTCATTTAACAGTCGCCGTGGTGCAACACAGCAATACCGCTGATTACACCGCCAATCTGGAACAGAGCATCGCGGGGATTCGCCGTGCTGCCGCGCAAGGCGCACAATTGGTGATGTTGCAGGAATTGCATACCGGGCTGTATTTCTGCCAAGTCGAAGACACCGATTACTTTGATCTTGCCGAAACCATTCCAGGCCCTAGCACCGACACCTTGGGCAAACTCGCCGCCGAGTTGGGTATTGTGATTGTGTGTTCCTTGTTTGAAAAACGCGCCACGGGTTTGTATCACAACACTGCCGTAGTACTGGATACCGATGGTAGTATTGCGGGAAAATACCGCAAAATGCACATCCCCGATGACCCCGGCTATTACGAAAAATTCTACTTCACTCCCGGCGACCTTGGTTTCACCCCAATTAAAACCAGCTTGGCAACGTTAGGAGTACTGGTCTGTTGGGATCAGTGGTATCCCGAAGCCGCACGGCTGATGGCACTCGCGGGCGCAGAATTGCTGCTCTACCCCACTGCGATTGGCTGGAACCCGCAAGACACGCCAGAAGAGCAAGCACGGCAGCGTGAAGCGTGGATAACCATTCAACGTTCGCACGCCGTTGCCAACAATATTCCGGTATTAAGCGCCAATCGTATTGGTTTTGAAGGCGACCTCAGCGGGCAAACCGCAGGCAGTCAATTTTGGGGATCGAGCATGATTGTCGGCTGGCAAGGCGAATTGCTGGCACAAGCCGATACTACCAATCCTGCCGAACTGGTCGTCACACTGGATTTAGACCGCACCGAGCAAGTCAGACGTTGGTGGCCTTACCTGCGTGATCGGCGGATTGACGCGTATGCCGACTTGGTACGGCGCTATCGCGACTGACACAAATAAAGTCAATAAAATTTTTGATAAAAAACAAAGTTTCCTCTATAAGTGTGAACTTGCTCACAGCATAATGCGACTAATGAGCGCGATAATATATCTTATTATAGATCGCTGGGCTGGTTAGAACACCAATAG
>JBEUIR010000359.1:0-2672 GCA_040415395.1 Candidatus Thiothrix namsaraevi | reverse complement strand
AAGGCTTCGCGCCGCCCGGCAGATTCGGCAGTGAATAGCACGCGCCCTTGCAGGTCTTTGAGGAAGTTGAACAGCAGGAACAGGGGCTGTTCTTGGCGGGCGTGGATGAGGAGCGAGGGGAGGGCGGCGATGGGGTAGTTTAGCCCTGCGGTTTCGTACTTAAATCGCTGTACTTCAATCCGTGGATAATCCCTCACCCAACTTCCCAACATCTCTGCCGTCAAAAACAACTTCTCCGGCGCAAGCAACGGTCTTTCCACATCATGCCGCCGCTGCTCATACCGATACTCCACCGTCTCCCAAAACGTCTTAACCGCCGCATCCACGCCCTCAGCGAGTACCAGCAACGTTTTCTTCGGCAAATAATCAAACAGCGTCGCGGTATGCTCAAAGAACAGCGGCAAGTAATACTCAATCCCCGCTGGCGGTTTGCCCTGACTCACCCCTTCGTAAATGCGGCTGCGGCTTAAATCCCCTTCGATCTGCGCCCGATAGTTTTGGCGGAAGGTGCGAATCCCCGCTTCATCCAGCGGAAATTCCCGCGCAGGCAGCAACTCGATGCTATCCACCACCACGTCTGTCCGCTGCGTTTCCGGGTTGAAGGTGCGGATCGAGTCAATTTCTTCGTCAAACAAATCAATGCGATACGGCGTATGGCTGCCCATCGGGAACAAATCGACCAGCGAACCCCGCGTTGCGTATTCGCCATGCGCCATCACCTGACTGACGTTGCGGTAGCCTGCTTCTTCGAGTTGCTTGCGCAATTTTTCGATATTCAGCGGCGAGCCTTTGCGCACCACGAAGGTATGCCCGTGTACATAACTGGTCGGTGCAACCCGGTGTAACAGCGTAGTGGCTGGCACGAGCAAGATGCCGCGTTTCAAGTTTTGCAACGTTGCCAGCGTTTTCAGGCGTTCGGAAATAATGTCTTCGTGCGGCGAAAACACGTCGTAGGGCAGGGTTTCCCAATCCGGGAAAATGTGGCGCGGAATTTCCGGCGCGAAGAAGTGCAATGCGGAATCCATCTGGTAGGCGGTATGCACATCCGGCACTGCCAGCAGCAGCAAACCATCAAAGCCTTGCGCGGCTTGGGCAATCAGCCAGTCGAGGGATGCGCCATACAATTGCCCCCAGCGGACGTGACCGTTAGGGGATGCGGGGAATTGAGGCTTGAGCAATGCAGGCATGAATTCGGGCTTTTGTTCTGGAAAGTCCCGGATTCTAGCGGATGGCGGCGTGTTTGTCCTGAGCCTGTATGGCTTCTGTGGCAGTTTTGAGGCGATGGGCTAATTCGTCACGTTCCTGCTGAGTGAGGTGTTGTAAGACGTAATCGCGGTTAGCGATTGCCCCTTCATGCCCTTGTGCGGCAGCACGCGATAGCCAAAATGCAGCGGTTGGACGGTCTTTGGCAGTGCCAATGCCGTGTGCTATATGCGTCCCTAAATTAAATTGGGCGCTGGCATTACCGGCTTCAGCGGCTTTATGAAACCATTGATACGCTTCAGCGAGGTCGGTTTTGACGCCTTGACCGTGGGTAAACATAATCGCCAAGCCCAGTTGTGCATCGGTATAGCCTTGCGCGGCGGCTTGGCGATACCAATGCAGTGCTATGTCGGTGTCTTTGGGGATGCCTGAACCTTGCTCATACATAAATCCTAAGGTGTATTGCGCTGCCGGATTGCCACCCTGGGCGGCTTTGCGTATCCAGTCAATGCCGGTATCACGGTTTTGGGTGATGCCCTGTCCGGTCAGGTATTTGATGCCGAGGTTATATTGTGCGCCTGCTTCACCTTGTTTGGCGGCTTTGCGATACCAGTGGATGGCGTCACTGAGGCTCTGGGTTAAGCCTTTGCCTTCTTCGTACATCAGCCCCAGATTAAACGCAGCGGCTGCATCGTCTTGTTCGGCGGCTTGGCGAAACCAATGCGCGGCTTGTGCGAGGTTTTGGGGTAAAACCGTGCCTTGCAGGTAACGCACCCCCAGATCGAACTGGGCATTGATGTGTTGATTTTGCGCGGCTTTTTGATACCAGTAAGTGGCTTCTTCTGGGTCGGCGTATTCGCTAGTGGTGAAATCGTGCAACAGGGCGAGATTGTATTGCGCTTCTGCATCCTGTTGCTGGGCGGCGCGTTTCAGCCAATCACGTGCTTTGCTGATGTCTTTGAGGGTGCGTAAGTACAGCAGCCCTAGGTTATATTGCGCGTCAACATTACCGAATTTTGCCGCTTGTTCGTAAAAACTTACCGCTTTGGCAGTATCTGGCTTTACATGGATGCCGTTTTCGTAAAGATTAGCAAGTTCAAAGAGTGCGGGTGAATAATCCAACGCCGCCGCACTTTCGAGTGATTTCAGACCATTGGCAATATCGGGTTGTTTGCCATTGTTTGGCGCTAACAATGCTTGCGCAGTAGCAAAATGCTCAACCGCTTCTGTGGATGTTGGTTTTGCGTTAACAGTGCCCAGCAAAGCCAATGCGAGTAATATCGAGGCAGCTATACCCAGACGTAAAAAAGCCGTACTCACGTACATGATAATGTAGCCCCCACAGTAAGAAATCAGGAAAAATCTTGAATTTTGTTCTAAATATAGTTTGATTATAGATTGACGAGACTTTCAGATAAACAGTTTTTATGGAAAATCGTGCGCACAATGTTGTACCTTGTGTCGGTTAA
>JBEUIR010000358.1:0-2681 GCA_040415395.1 Candidatus Thiothrix namsaraevi | reverse complement strand
ACTTGACTTCGGTGCAACGACAACTGTCGTGGACTTCAGCAAGACAACCACCCGTACCTACGGCGAACACGCCCGTGTCATTGCCGCTGGGGTGGCGTTATTGTGGGCTGGCAATACCAGCAGTGACGAACGGATCATTGCTCAAGGCCCGACGAATGATTCAGGTACTGTATTGAGCAGTGTATTGTTAGCGACAGGTAATAGTGCTTACACCACCAATTATAAACGAAACGGTTATGAAGCGACTGATACCAATATGGATGGCTTGAGCATTTTTGCAGGGCCATCCAACGACGTTGACTTGGTGCTGGGTAATGTCCTGCTGCACCCGATCAACAGCACTGCCAGTGCAAACTACATCATCAGGCAACAACTGCCCTGATACCAACAAGCGTTAAAATCCAAAAACAAAATAAGAGAGTCGGTAATCATGAAAAAATCGATCACACAAGCAGTTACTAGGGGGTTGGCATTGCTGGTATTGCTACCGGCTGCGCATACGGCATTTGCAGGCGTACCGGGCAGTGTTGAATACCGGGTGGCATGGGATTCCGTGGAGAGTCGTTACCGTGTGTACGTGCGCCCCACCTCGACACCTGATAAAGACTTAAGCATGACGGCGCAAGTGACGTTGCGGGTTCCCCATGCCAAAGGCGACCAAAAATTTACAGTGTCTGATATTAAGACCAAATCCGGCACAAACTGGTCACTCAGTTCGGAAGTCTACGCGCCGACTGAAGACAAAGCCGTTGATTACCTCTCGTTCAATTTCACCCCTATTGATGTGCGGGCGTTCGCTTTCAAAGCCGGGGTAGAGCAGGAAGCGTTTAGCTTTAAAAATACCGGTCCTTGCCTTGGCAGTGTTGCCTTGATGAACAACGACACCGACCCTTTTAACCAACCACCGGCAGCTCCTAACAATTCCGCTGGCACCAACCCCGGCAACCAATTTGCCAATGCCGGTTGGGGTGCTACCGATGACAATGACTATTCTGGCAACTATGGCGAAGCAGCCAATTGCGGCGCTGTAGTCGTACCCACCAATAAAGCACCTAACGCCGTTGCGGACAAGGCAAGCACTACAGCGAGCAGTTCGGTTATCGTGGAGGTACTCGCCAATGACAGCGATGCAAATGGCGACACCCTGAGCGTTTCGACAGTCACACAAGGCAGCAATGGCAAGGTAGCACTGCAAGGTGGCAAGCCCATGTATACCCCGAATGCAGGCTTTAGCGGCACGGATAGCTTTACCTACACGGTTTCTGACGGCAAGGCCACCGCTACCGCAACTGTCACCGTGACAGTTGCCGCACCCACACCAGTATTGGAAGCCAAACCGGATATCTTCAGTGTTGACGCCTCAAACAGCAGCAGTTTGCTGGATGTGTTAGCCAACGACAACATTCCTGACAGTAAAGGCGTCACGTTAGCAGTGATCACTGCGCCGAGCCACGGCACTGCCGCAGTCAAAGACAATCAGATCATTTATACACCAACAGCCGGTTACACCGGTTCTGATACACTGAAATACCGTATCACTGGTGCCGACGGCAAAACCACCGAAGCCAGCATTACCCTAACCATTAAAGCAGCACCTCCGGTTGACACCTGTTCCCTGCCACCTGCTAACCCAGTAGCCAACAAAGCGTATTACCGGATTGGCTGGAATAGCACTGACCAGCGTTACCACGTTTACATGTACCCCGGCAGTCTTCCGTCACCCAACGCCCTGACCAGTGCGCAAGTCACGATCAAGGCACCGTTGATGGCAGATGCGGCAGCCTTCACACCGAGTGATATAAAATCAGCCTTCCCCGGTCTCATTTGGAACAATAATTCCAGCGTGGATGGTCCAAAGGAAGACAGCAACGCTTCTTACCTGTCATTCACCCCCGCTATCAGCAATGCCAAGGCAATAGAATGGCAGGCAGGCAAAGAAATTGAAGTATTCAGCTTTGCCAACAAGGGAGCGTGTTTGGGATCTGTCAGCCTGCTTGAAAACAGCACTGATGCCTTCAACCAGCCGCCAGAATCACCCGACAATTCGGTCGGAACCAACCCCGGCAATAGCATTGTCAACCTCGGTTGGGGTTCAATGGATACTGACAGCTATGCCGGTAACTATGGCTGCCCGGCAACCTGTACGACAGACAGCCCCCCCAAAGACACTGATGGTGACGGTCTGACTGACGCTGAAGAAACCACCCTAGGAACCGACCCTAAAAATCCTGATACCGATGGTGACGGCGTACTGGACAAACAAGAAATTGGCAGTCACATTAGCAAGCCACGGGATACCGATGGTGACGGCATCATTGATGCACTGGACAAAGACGATGACGGCGATGGCATACCCACCAAAGACGAGTCAGGGGATGCCAATAGCAATAGCGTACTAGACTACCTAGAAAAGCCAAACGTTGTACCGCCAGCACAATCTGTTGCCGTTCCAACCCTAACAGAGTGGGCACAACTATTATTAACGTTACTGTTAGGCGCTGTTGCTGTGCGCCGATACAACAAACTAATCAAGTAGCTAAGCCTATAAAAATAAAGGATTGGTCGATCATTGCCACTGTCATGTTGACATTTATCAACATGATAGTCCGCATTTTGTCGTACAAATACAACTTGCATCAAAAAACGTATCAGAATAGCCTTATGTGCTTGATTAGTTTGTT
>JBEUIR010000357.1:0-2689 GCA_040415395.1 Candidatus Thiothrix namsaraevi | reverse complement strand
GTGCGCCGCAAAACCGCGCACCTTGTGGATCTCATCCAGCAGCAACAATTGCCCACCTTCCTGATAGAAGGTTTGCGCCAGTTCATACAGGCTCACATCCACCATTGCCGGGTGGTCACACGCCAGGTACAGAATACGCCCTGCCTCCAGCCCGCTACTTTGCGCATATTGCAGCAACAACGTGGTTTTGCCACAGCCGCGTGCGCCCTTGATGCCGATAAGCGGTTCGCCGAAGTCGATTTTCTGATGCAGAAAACGGCGGTACTCCGGTTGCTTACGGGCGAGGATGAAAGCGGATGTTTGGCGCAAGATGGGGGAAATCATTTTCTATGAAACCTATTTGATATAAAACATAGTTTTGTATCAAATACATTTTAGACTATTGCCCACCTATCATGAAATTGTTTTTATTCACGCAATACCACGGGGGTACTGACTTCGCCGACCCGCAAACCGTAATGCAGCGGTGCGATATTCAGAGTTTCCCCTTGCAGACTTTGCAGGAAAACTTCTGCCAGATTCACCCCTGCCAAACACGCCATCCCAAAACCACCGGAAGGGCGCGGGTTGATTTCCAGCAAACGCGGCTCGCCTGCCGCATTGGCTTTGAATTGAATATTGAACAAACCATTTAAGCCGTAATACACGGTCAAACGTTCAACCATGCCTTGAATAGCGGCGTTATTGTCGATTTCCTGCCCGTATCCTGCTTGCGGATGCTTTTTGCGTTGAATCGCGCATAACAACTGCCCGTCACGCCCTGCACAATCCACGCTCCATTCCTCACCGGGCAAATGTTCCATCACCAGCAATTCGGGGAACGTCGGGGTATGCTCCATGCCTGCGCGTAATTCTGCCAGCGGGATTTCGTATTCCACCCCGTCCAGCAAATGCGTAATACTGTCGCGTTGCGTATCCAGAATGCGGAATCCTAAGCCAAACACCGATACCGCCGGTTTCACGCATAACGCCGCGTGCTGCTGCGAGAGTTCCGCCACCGCCTGATCAAAACCGTTGCTATCCGTCACCGCGATACACGCCATCACGGTTGCTACCGCAGGGGGAACAGTGCGGTAGAACTCGCCTTTTTGATTCAACAGGGTCAGCGTTTCTGGGGAGGCGACTGCAATCACCTGTGTCCCGATTTGTGCAAAGTCGGCTTGGTGACGCACCAACAACACCGCTTCCTTGGCAGGCCAGAAATAATCAATCCGCTGCTGTTGGCAAAAGTTCAAACACCAATCCAGATAAGCGGCTCCCACCAACCCCGGCGGTTCGTGCCACGCTTCATCCGCCGCTAAAAAAACGGAAGCTAGCGGATTGGTATGCGTCGAAATGATGGTAACACCCTGCCCCACACGGGCTTGGCGAAGGTTATTGAATACCGCAGTAATGCTGGAAAATGTCTTATTGAACCAAATGCGCATGGTATGCCCTGTTTAGAATTTTAGTAATGATGACCTGCATTAGTATGCCCGATTCGCCGCAA
This sequence comes from Candidatus Thiothrix namsaraevi, assembly GCA_040415395.1. GTDB lineage: Bacteria > Pseudomonadota > Gammaproteobacteria > Thiotrichales > Thiotrichaceae > Thiothrix > Thiothrix namsaraevi. The sequence goes on along the minus strand of JBEUIR010000357.1, from coordinate 1,200 downwards.
TAATTTCAGGCATTTTCACCAAAATTTTTGCTATCATATCGCTCATAATCACACAGCTAGGCGACAATAATTATGATGAATTTACCCCTAGGCGCAAACCTACCACTGACCGGCAACCGCTGGACAGTCGCCATCACCTTTCCGCACGACATTCGCCACGATTTGGGGCTGGCGGTGCTGCCGGTGAATGAAGCTAAACAGTTGGTTATTCCACCGCAATTAGCTCATACCAATGCCACCGAATGGGCAAGTGCCAAGCTGAATGACGCAGGCACGAGCTACGCCCTGACACTGGATACCAGCGTGTTATCCAATCCCAACATTACCCGCTTGTGCGTGGTGCTGTACCGCTACGGCGCACGCGGGCCGGTGAATGTTGGTAGCAATGTCAACCTGCAAATGGATGACGTTTTCAGCCACACCATTGCACTGGGGGATATGCAAGCCTCCGCACTGATTGCCGCCGAATTTTACCAGCGGGCAGGGCAATGGAAAGTCCGTGCCTTAGCCGAAACCTCCGCCTATGGGCTTGCCGCTTTGGGGCGCAGAATGGGCATGGAGGTGGACCAAAGCTCACCCTTCAACACCCCGAACAATCCCGAACGCCCGCCCGGTAATTGGACAGGCACAGCGTTTCTGGTCGCCCCCAATGTGTTCATGACCAACGCGCATGTGGCAGACGGTGCAAGCCGTATCCGCTTGAGTTCGCTGCAAGGCAATCTCGATGCCGAACCGATTATCAGCGACAGCACCAATGATCTAGCATTATTGCGAGTAGCCACACCCAGCCATCTGCAACCGTTGCCGTTTCGCAGCAGCGGCGTAGGTTTGGCGCAAAGCATCACCACGCTAGGCTATCCGCTGGCAGGTTTGATGGGCAGCGGCATTCAAGTCACGCAAGGCGTTATTTCCGGCTTGTTCGGGGCGCACAATGACATTCGCCTGCTGCAATTCACCGCCCCCATTCAACCCGGTTCCAGCGGCAGCCCCTTGCTGGATGAAACCGGCGCGGTGTCCGGCGTGGTATCGTCCACTTTCACCCATGCGCAGAACATGAATTTTGCCATCCGTCACAGTTTGGCGATTGCATTAATGGAAGCGGCTAATATCCAATACCACCTACAAAGCAGTGCGCAAAGGCTATCAGCCGCGCAAATGGTGACGCAAACCCAAAACGCCATCTGGCGTGTAGAATGCGCC
>JBEUIR010000356.1:0-2692 GCA_040415395.1 Candidatus Thiothrix namsaraevi | reverse complement strand
GGTAGTGTTATTGCTTGTTGTGCTGTTGTTCGGGTATTGGTCGTATTAAGTGGGCTTGTGAGCAGTATGGGTTGCCTGAGCCGATGTTTGAAGAATCACAGCAGGGTTTTAGGGTCATTCTGCGCAAGGCGCTTACCGATGGCGGTGTAAATGGCGGTGTAAATGGCGGTGTAAGTTCACCCGAAGACTTGGTGCAACTGATTTCGACACAACCCGGCTTGAACACCAGTGAATTGGTGCGCTTAAGTGAGAAGTCACAACGAACTGTTGAGCGCTGGCTGCAACAGCTCAAAGCCGAGCAGAAGATTGAATTTCGGGGTGCACCGAAGACTGGCGGGTATTACGCGATGAAACAACCATGAATCATTATTTGCCGTGGTTAAGAACCCTTCGATTGCGCTCAGGGCGCGGGTAAGTGGGCTTAGTCAACCAGGATTTTCAGATACCGTGGGTATATGCAAATGCCCTTCGACGCCGCTCAGGGCGCGGGTATGTGGTGGACTCGCGAACTACCGCGAGGCATCCGTGGGCTGAGCGAAGTCGAAGCCCTATTCCCCGTGAATTTTACTCTTCACAATTGACTAGAATGTGACCGCCGTCACAGGCATAATCCCCACATTGCATTAAGCTACGGTACATATCACACGAACACTTACTGATGCCGACCATGACAAGGTAGGGCGGTAGCGTGCTTGATGCGGGCTTACATCTTCTGTTTTTGATTTGATACTGATAATGACGAGGTAGGGCGGTAGCGTGTCTGGCGCTGGCATATTCCTCACTTATTTGAAATAACCACTATGAAAATTGCTATTGCCGGAACGGGCTATGTTGGGCTATCCAATGCGTTGTTGTTAGCGCAATACAATGATGTTGTTGCCTTGGATATTGTGCCGGAGAAGGTGGCGCAACTGAATGCAGGGCAATCGCCCATTGCGGATACGGAAATTGAACAGTTTCTTGCGCGTGACGATTTGCAGTTCCGCGCCACGTTGGATAAAGCGGATGCTTATCGCGATGCTGCCTTTGTGGTGATTGCCACGCCGACGGATTACGACACTCAAACCAATACCTTTAATACACGCTCGGTGGAAGCGGTCATCCGTGATGTGATGGCGCTCAACCCGACGGCGGTGATGGTGATTAAGTCGACCGTGCCGGTGGGGTATACGGCGCGTATCCGGGCGGAAATGGGTAGCGACAATATTATTTTCTCGCCGGAGTTTTTGCGCGAAGGCAAGGCGTTGTATGACAACCTCTACCCGTCGCGAATTGTGGTGGGGGAGCGTTCGCAACGGGCGGCGACGTTTGCCGAATTGTTACAACAAGGGGCTATTAAGGGTGGCATCCCTACCCTGTTCACCGATTCGACCGAGGCGGAGGCGATCAAGCTGTTTGCGAATACCTATCTGGCGATGCGGGTGGCGTATTTTAATGAGCTGGATACTTACGCGGCGACCCACGGGTTGGATACGCGCCAGATTATTGACGGGGTATGTCTCGACCCGCGTATTGGCAGCCATTACAACAATCCGTCGTTTGGGTATGGTGGGTATTGCCTGCCGAAAGATACCAAGCAGTTATTGGCGAATTACAACCAAGTGCCGCAAAACCTGATCAATGCGATTGTGGATGCGAACCGTACCCGTAAGGATTTCATTGCCGATGACATTATTCGCCGTAACCCACGGGTGGTAGGGATTTATCGGCTGATTATGAAGGCGGGGTCGGACAATTTCCGTGCATCCAGCATTCAGGGGATTATGAAGCGCATCAAAGCCAAGGGGATTGATGTGGTGGTGTATGAGCCGGTGTTGCAGGAAGAAACGTTTTTCCGCTCGGCGGTGATCCGCAATGTGGGAGCGTTTAAGCAGATGAGTGATGTGATTGTGGCGAATCGAATGGTGGATGAGTTGGATGATGTTACGGCGAAAGTGTATACGCGCGATTTGTTTGGAAACGATTAATGAATAAGAATGCAAAAATCTTCGTCACCGGGTATCGTGGCATGGTCGGCAGTGCGTTGGTACGTCGCCTGCAAGCGGGCGGCTATACCAATATCATTACCCGTTCACGGCAGGAGCTGGATTTACTCAGTCAGGCTGCGGTGCAGCAGTTTTTGGCGGATGAGCAGCCGGATTATATTTTTATTGCGGCGGCAAAGGTGGGCGGCATCCACGCAAATAATACTTATCGGGCAGATTTCATTTATCAGAACCTGATGATTGAGGCGAATCTGATTCATGGGGCGCATCTGGCGGGGGTGCAGCGGCTAATGTTTTTGGGCAGCAGTTGTATTTATCCGCGTGATTGTCCGCAACCGATTAAGGAAGAGTATTTGCTAACGGGGGCGTTGGAATGCACCAATGAGCCGTATGCGATTGCGAAAATTGCGGGGATCAAGTTGTGTGAGGCGTATAACGCGCAGTATGGGCGGCAGTATGTGAGTGTGATGCCGACCAATTTGTACGGGCCGAATGATAATTATGATCTGGAGACTAGCCATGTTCTGCCTGCTCTGTTGCGGAAGGCGCATGAGGCGAAGTTGCGCGGGGATAAGGAACTGGTGGTATGGGGGACGGGTACACCACGCCGCGAGTTTTTGTATGTGGATGATCTGGCGGATGCCTGTGTGTTTTTGATGGAACAACGGTTTGCGGGGTCGTTGCTGAATATTGGCACAGGGCAGGAT
>JBEUIR010000355.1:0-2719 GCA_040415395.1 Candidatus Thiothrix namsaraevi | reverse complement strand
GGTTTGTGCCAGTGAACCCCATTCCGGTTCACAGGCAAAGACTTTCAGGTCGGCGTGCGCCAGTGCACTGCTGCACAATAGGCTGACAGCGAGAATCAGACGTTTCATACGGACTCCTTAAAAGCTGTGTGCGCCGTGCGAACCGAAGCTGTGGGTGTATTGCAGAATGACCTGTTTGTCAGTTTCCGGCGTGCTCTTGTCTTCGTTGAACTGCAAGCGTAAGCGGCTGTATTCGCGTGGGGTGTAATCCACCATCAGGGTGTTGCGTTTGGGGGTATGACCTTCGGTGGCAAGCCCGGTCGCTTCTACCTGATGCTCGGTAGCTGCCGCGCCACTGACTTGCGTCAACTGATTATCACTGCCCAGCTTGTCTTGGCGTAAACCCACGCGCCAGTGCGGGCGGAACTGGTAAACGCCTTGCACGTAATAGCCGTCCTGTTTGCCATCGTAGTTAAGGTTACGTTCGACACCGCCACTGGTATTAAGCATGGCAATCGTGCCAGCTTCGTCACGCTGGAAATATTCCGCCTGCAATTTCAGGTTGCGTTCTTTGGCATTGCCATTCGGTGCCCATTTGTAGAGGGCATTGACGCTGTTGATATGGCTTTTGCCGTTGAAGCTGGGGGTGACAGAATGCATGGAACCATCGGGGCGTTCATGTTCGTGCAATTCGCCTTCACGCCCGTTGATGCTGTCTGCCCGCCAGTGACCGACACCGGCTTGCCAGCTATGATCCGTGCCAATGTCACCGCCGGTTTTGGCGAAGACGGTGGCTGCCCCGACCGTATCAGCGCTATTGCCAGCAGGGAACTTATCGCCTTTGAACAATTCTGTCCCCACTTGCACAAATTGCTGGGTAGGGGCGACGTAACTGAGCTGCACGCCGTCATCATTGGTATGCTCGCCAAACATGCCTTTGTAAACCAAAGGCGTATCGGCGAAATCCCATTCGTGGTTATGTTTGCTGCTCAGGTAGCCGACATCGGAGAAAAAGCGCCCGGCTTTGACGGTCACACCCTTGCCCAAACCTTGGGTTTCCACGAACGCTTCTTCGAGTTCGGTTTCAATACCGTCTTCGGTATCCAAAATACCAACGGTAGCGCGGGCTTTGAGTTTGTCGTTGATATTGCCGGAAACAACCCCTTCGATATGCCCGGCGTGCAAGCCTTCACGCAAGCCGTGGTCGTGTCCGCCAGCCGGGAAGCCGGGCAGGTGAGCGTGTTCGTGTGCCTCTTCTTCGCCTTCCGCGTGGGTGGCTTCGTCCTTGTTACTGTCGAAATAGATGCCCTCAACAATCAGGCTGCCTTGCCAGTTGGCAGTGGTGTCGGCGAAAGTGGCAGGTGCTGCCAGTGCAGCGGCAACGGCGATAGCCAAGGTAGTCGGTGTCAGTTGCATATCTTCACCCCATCGGTGCTTGGATGTTTATAATGGGGCAAATGGTACGTGCATTGAGGAACTAAATGCAATACTGTTGCAAAATATCGACGCTAACGAGTGGCAAATATGACTCAATCCAACCTGCTTCCCGACGGCGAACTCGCCGCCCGTAACCTGCTCCAGCACACCAGTGGCAGGGTAACACCTGCACGGGTCGGGGTACTGAGCATTTTGCTCAATGCCAATGCTGCCCTGAGCCATCAGGAAATCGAGCAAACCGCACTCCAGCAAGGCTTGATTGTTGATCGCGTGACCCTTTACCGCGCCTTGGATTGGTTAGTGGAACAGGGGTTAGCACACAAGATCTCTGGGGCAGACCGCACCTGGCGTTACAATGCACAAGCGGGAGTACCCCACCAGCACGCACATTTCCACTGCAAGGACTGTGCGCAAGTGTTCTGTCTGGAAAGCCTGCAACCCACCTTGCTGTTTGCCTTGCCCAACGGCTACCAGATCGACGAGGTGGAACTGAACCTGCAAGGGCGTTGCCCGACTTGTGCGAACAAAGCTACCGATGCCGGTTAACGCTTTTGCAGTTTTCACGAGAAATTAAGATGAACAGCTATAGTGCGACACACCACCAGCGTTAAAAAACGCCTTAGGTTTCAAGCGGTAGTACTTATTTTCCACTGCTGGCGATTGCTCATCATAGGGGTAGCTAAATACTGCTTGCAGCTCTTTGATTAACGTGTAGTCACCCTGCATGGCTTGTTGATAGGCGGGAACAATCAACCACTCCCGCCATGTGTATTTGGGGTTGGTCTGTTTCATCTTTGCTGACACCTCAGCCAAATCGCCAGCGTTGCTCACGAGGTCGCGCCAGCCCTTTAGCCAGGACTGCCATTGCGCATCAAGTTGTGGCGAGGTTTTAACATAAAAGCTCTTTTTCAAGGCTGAAACATCGTCTGGGATATGGGATAACTCGCGGAAGAAAAGGGTGTAATCCACTTCTGAGTCGACCATCAGCTCTATCAATTGCTTGAATAGCACTGGTTCATATTCAGTCAAGCCAAGTTTGGCTGCCCACATCTGTTGCATCTGTTGTTGCATGACCTCTGCAAAATCGTGGCGTACCTGATCGAACTGTTCTAGGGCTTCAGCGTCTTCTGCCAGCAGCGGTCTCACGGCTTTCCAGAACATGTGATAATTGGCATCCGCTGCGGTTGGCTGGTTGAAAAATGAAAAGTGTTGACCGCCGCCAGTACAAGGTTGAAACGCAGGATCAAAAATTTCACAAAACCCAAAAGGGCCGTAGTCGAGGGTAAAGCCACCAGCGGCACAG
>JBEUIR010000354.1:0-2734 GCA_040415395.1 Candidatus Thiothrix namsaraevi | reverse complement strand
GATGGCGGCGTGGATGTAGTCTTCTTCGCCATCGCGCCCGGTGCGTTGCAGCTCTAAATAATAGCGGTCGGGGAAGGTTTGCAGCCATTCTTGCAGGCGTTTGTCGGCGAGTTCTTGATTGCCGGAGAGCAAGGCTTGACCTATATCACCCTCGCGTCCGCCAGAGAGCATGATTACGCCGTCGCTGAATTCCTTGATCCACTCGCGTTGTACACGCGGCACGCCCAGCACTTGCCCTTGTTGGTAAGCGCGGGATACGAGCTTGGTGAGGTTACGGTAGCCGGTGTTGTTTTGGCACAGCAAAATCGTGTGAAACAAGGTATCCGTGCCTTGTTCGTCTGCCAGCAACAGGTCAAGACCGAAGATGGGTTTGATGCCTGCGCCCATTGCGGCTTTGTAGAATTTTACCAAGCCGAAAAAGTTGTTTTGGTCGGTAATGGCAAGCGCGGGCAAGTCTTTGCTCGCGGCAACTTTCATCAGCGGTTTGATGCGGATGGTACTATCGACCAGCGAATATTCGGTGTGGAGACGGAGGTGGACGAATGGGGTCATGCCTCATCCCCCGCACGCAATTCGGTGTATTTCTTCGCCGACCCTTTCGCCAACGCCACCGGATATTTACGCCGATTCTGCACCATCTTCTCCCGCACTGCCGCTTCCAAATCAATTCCCAAATCCGCACACAAATACGTCAGGTAGGTTGCCACATCCGCCACTTCATCACGCAACTGCGGCATGACTTTATCCAACGCCGCGCCCCGGCGGTCTTCCCACTGAAACAGTTCCAGCACTTCGCCCGCCTCTAGGGAAAGCGAAATCGCAAGGTTGCGCGGGGTGTGGAATTGCGCCCAATCACGTTCGGCGCGGAAGTGCATGAGTTCATCCACAAGGTCTTTCGGCAGCATGGTAATGTCCTATTGAATCCAATACGCATTATAATCCCCGAATCAGAACCTGACAGAAGAAAAGGACACTCACAGTGCTGAAATTTCTACCCGGCATTTTATTGCTACAAGCCATCACCGTGGTATTGGTATTGATTGCGCCCGCCGAATTGAGCGGCTGGGGTTGGTTGCGACTGGTGATCCCCGTCGGCATTGTGGGCGTACTCACCGCCGCCTGGTTCAGTGCAATGGCGGCACACCACAACAAAGATGAAATCAGCCGCTTACAAGAATGCCACGCGAAAGAACGTGAAGCGCTGCGCGTCAATGCCGAACGCGCCAAGCATCGCGTGATTAAACAAGCGCATCAGGAAACGATTCAGGAAGTACGCCGCTCTTCCACCGAAGCGAATATCAAGGTAGGCATCGCGTTTGCGGGTGCAGCGGGCATCGGCGGTTTACTGTTGCTCACGCAATTCATCACGCTAGGGTTACTAATGTTGACCACTGCGGGCGGCGCATTGGGCGGCTATGTATTACGCATTCGTCAGGAAAAAGCCAAAATGGAATTATTACCCAAGGCAAAAACCAAACCGCGCCTGATCAATGCCTCACCGACCGCCAAATAATGGGATCATTGTCGGGCTAAATTCCGACCTACAGCCAGTAAAAATTATTAACTTAATGGTAGCGCCCCTATAAGGGGACGAAGCGCCGCGATAAATCTTGGCAATGATTACGCCTCCGGTTCGGCAGCTTGCGTGAAATCCACCCCTTCGTAAATCTCCGCCAGTGTCAACGTACTCTCAGGGCAAGGCAGGGTGAGTGCTTGTTCCAGATCATCAAACCGTGCCACTTCCCAGCCACTTTCTGCATCACGGTAATACATCGTCACCAGCGGCTGATCTTGCGCCACAATCAAATAAACCTGTAACGATGCCAGCTTTTGGTAAGCAACAGCTTTTTCAGTGAAATCCTTCCACTGAGTCGATTTAGAGGTGACTTCTACGATCAAACACGGCTTTTCCAGACAATGGGTGTCGCTTTCATCAGCGGAACAACCAACGAGTACATCGGGATAATAATAGGCTTTGGATCGGGTCGCCCGAACTTTGATGTCTGATAAGTAAATTTCACAAGGATTACCTTGGCGATCCGTTAATGACAATTTGCGTGCAAAATTTACCGCAATACGACCGTGCCGCCGACTTGCTCCCGCCATTGCATACACCACACCATCCACATACTCATGGCGCTCTTCCGCGATTTTCTCACCCTCCAGATATTCCGCTTCAGTGATATAAGCCGGATTATCTATCGTCATTTTCACTGCCAGCATGGTATTGCTCCTGTCGCTACCTGAGCCTTAATCATAGGGCAACTCTAGCGTTGCGGCAACGCCTCGCCCAGAAAGATCACCTGACGGCTATTGCGCACCACCCGCGTTTTTTCAAGGTGCACCCCAAGGAATGGCAGAAAAAGAAGCCAGATTTGTTCAAAAGAAAGTATATGATCTATCAGGACTTGACAGCAAAACATATTGAACGTCTTAATCCCTTTTAAATCAGGGCGGCCTTCAGAAATGCGTTTGCTACCAGTTCAGATCGCCATCTAGGGTCTTAATCCCTTTTAAATCAGGGCGGCCTTCAGAACTGTCAAACATCGAAGTCACCACAGTAAACGGTCTTAATCCCTTTTAAATCAGGGCGGTCTTCAGAAGGTACGTTGTTGAGGGCAGCACCAATGTGAACGTCTTAATCCCTTGTATCTTTAAAGCATAGAATTTCCGATAAGCTAAACTGTTAAAGAGCGGAAGAAGTTGCGCAGTCGGAAGGTCAGAGTTGGTCTTA
>JBEUIR010000353.1:0-2739 GCA_040415395.1 Candidatus Thiothrix namsaraevi | reverse complement strand
ACCTGCGACCAGTCGAGGCTGCTGAGGTCGTCGCCACCATTCGGCGCAAAATGCAATTTGATGCCATCCACCGCTTTGCCCGTGAAAAATTGCAGCGCGGTGTAGGTAATCGCTTCGTCAAAAATCTGGTAGCTTTTGAAATCCACCCAGCGATCCATGCGCCGCGTCTCATGCAACACTTCCCGCAAACCTTGCCCGTAATCGTTCACCGCCCACACATTCGGCGCAATCAACCCCATGCGCCCTTCCGGTTTCAATAAACGCACCGATTGCTCAATAAACGGTAAGTAAATATCGTAATTGCCCGTCTGCACACTGCGGAATTTCACCGAACCATCGGCATTTTTCGCACTCACCCAATAATCCGTCGCTTCCGGCTGAATTCGCCGCATATTCTGCAACTTAATGTACGGCGGATTGCCAATAATCACATCAAACCCACCCGCCGCGAACACCTCCGCAAACGCCTCGCGGTAACTGAACGGATTAATCCGCTCAAGCTGCTCATCGCTTAACGGCTTCTCAGCGCGGTTAATATCCCAATCCACCAAACTGTTACCGCACAAAATATTACCATCCAACGATGACAACGGTTGCCCCGGCATTACTGTATGTAACCACAATGCCAGCTTGGTGATTTCCACCGACTCCGCGTTAACATCCACCCCATATAAGTTTTTCGCTAAGATTTCACGGTAAGCCTTCGCCTTATCAAATGCCGCCACCTGCCGGAACTCGTAATTGACGCGGCTTTTCTCGCTGGCAATCCACTCATGCTCCTTCAATAAACGCTTGAGTGCCTGAATCAAAAACGCTCCACTGCCACACGCAGGGTCAAGCACTTTCAGACTACCCAACTGCTGCTCGTAGGCATCCAACAACTCAAAATACTGCCGGGTCAGGGTTTTCTGCTTGAGTTTGGGAATGTCCTTCTTGCTTTTGGCTTGCGTGTGATCACTGGCAATTTGTACATCATCCAAGGTTTCAAATGCACTCAAACCCAAGGTGTTATGTAACTCCCGCAAGCGCAAGCCCAAGGTTTCCTCAACGACATACGCCGTCACCCATTCCGGGGTGTAATACACGCCATCGGTTTTGCGCTTACTCAGCTTCATCAAGGAATCTTGGTTAGCGGCTTCCGCCTCCATGATTTCCAAATCGGTAATCGACTGCTCAAAGATGCGCCCCAAGGTATACAAGCCAATCGCCCGTTCGCCTCCTTCCTCAATCCCAAAATTGTAATTCGCGGAAAAGTACAGCAGCGTGTCTTTGTGTTTCAGCAAAGTCGCATCATCCGCCCCCTGAAACGGCACAAAAAACACCCGATTCGGCACATGCAAATCATCCAAATCACTATCGGCAGCAAACAAGCCCCCGTTGAAACGGCTGATCGGGTGCGAACGGAAAATCCCCCCATTGCGCATTGACTTAAACAACGGCAACACGCTGCTATTCCACACATCCGCCGCGTCCGGCAAGTAATCGGTTTTCTGGCTGTCTTCACTCAGCAGCTTACTCAACAGATTGACGGGGAATTGCAAATGCGCCCCCATATCCTCGCAAAACAGCACAAACAACAAGCGATCCAGCAACTTTTGCGTCAAACGCACCAACTGACGCGGCTGTTGCTGATAGGCGGGGTTATGCGCCAGCAAGGTCTTGAACAAGGCATCCCGATAAGCGCGGTATTCAAAATAAAAGGTCTTTTCCAGTGCCTTTTCCTGAATCCGCTGCATCGACAACAAACCCAGCAACGGCGGCTCACTCCCGCGATTCAACAGCCAATCGGCATGAAACAAACGGCTGAATAGAAAACGTTGCTGACGGGCTTTTTCGCCACTGTCCAATAACACCACGCCGGTTTCTGCCAAGGACTTGCGCTTAATCACAAAGCGCTCGTACTGGTGCGGCATTCGTGCATTCCAATACAAGCGGAATTCGTTCATATCGCTGACAATGCCCCAGATTGGCTGGATTTTTTCCGAGCCATACGGGGTAAATTGGCGTTTCGCAAAATGCAGATAATCCGCGCACTGTTGCACGGGTGAGCGGTCATTGCCCTTGCGGTTCTGCTTCGCATCCAACGCCGAACGTATATCCTTGAACTCGCACAATATCTGCGGCGTATCCGGTAATGTGCTTGCGCCAAACCATCCCATTGCCGCATCCGCTTTACCGACACCGCCGTTTTGCCCCGCTTTTTCAATCGCAAATTGCTGTGCCAGCGTAAAGCCCGCCGCCTTGTCCTGCTTACCCGAACGCGCATAGCCCCACAATTCCACGAAAAAGACATCCAGAAAACCGCCTTCTGCCCCGGTTTCATTTTGGAAATCTTTTTCAGCCCAATGCGTCAGCTTGGTCAACAAACGGCTATCCGTATCACCTGCACAATAAGCGGCATAATCGGCACTCCAGCAAGCCATCAAGAAGGCATGAGAGAAAAGCGGGGTGGGAGTCGTCATAAGGTATAGCCCAAAATTATCGTGGCTTATGTATACCTGATTGCACACAAAAAATCAGCAATTACACACTATCAACTTGTTAAAAACAGCAAACACCACATAGACTATTCCCACCATATTGAGGCAAGGAATCTGTCATGCACGCCACACTCAACCTTGATGATGACTTACTACACCAAGCCGTTGAACTGACCGGCATCACCGAAACAACCAGCCTACTGAACGAAAGTCTCAAAGCGCTGATCGAACGTGAGAGTACCCATCGCCTCGCTTTATC
>JBEUIR010000352.1:0-2742 GCA_040415395.1 Candidatus Thiothrix namsaraevi | reverse complement strand
CGTGGCAGCGGTCGTGGTTGACCGCAGCGCATCCGTGCAAGCCGTGTTACGCGACACCATGGCAGCACGTTTCACCATGCAAATTGCCGAAGAAAAAGCCAATGCGGTGATTATGTCAGGGGTGAGTTCCGCCGAATTTCGCAGCAACCGCGCCGACATCAAGGATGAAATGAACGAGGTGGATGGCATTATGGTGCTGGATGGCGGCTTGAAAATCGAAAGCGGCGGTTCCTTGCTAGGCGCGGTTGGTGTCAGCGGCGCACCCGGCGGCGAAAGGGATGCCGAGTGTGCACAAGCAGCACTCGACAAGCTGACGGAACGGCTAGAACTGATGGATTAACCTTTTTTGTTTAGCGCAACAACAGTGTTGGAATCGTGGATGCCCGCAACAAACCATTAGTCGTGCTGCCAAACAGCCAGCTACGCAACGGCGAATGCGTGTACGAACCCATAATCAGCATATCAATGCTGCGTTCCCTCACCTGACTAGCAATCACCGTTTCCGGGTCGCCGGAAAGCAACGCGGTATGGGTTTCAAACCCCGCCGCTTCCAGCGTGGTTTTCGCCCACTCCAACTGCTTGCGCAAACCTTTGCCCGGTTCGCCGGAAGTAATCACATGAATCGGCAAACCCACAAACAACGGGCAAGCCGCAATCAGCTCCACGCCTTTACGCGACACGCTGCCACCGTCAAACGCCATCATCACCTGTTGCGGCACTTTGAAATCGTCGGTAATCGTCAGGATCGGGCTGTGCAAGGCACGCACCACGTTTTCAACATTGCGCCCCAAATCGCGCTGGGTGGTTTCCGCCGATTGTCCGCGTCGACCGAGGATGAACATGCGCACCCCCTCCTCTTGCTCGATCAAGGTATCCACCAGCGTACCGTGACGCTGGCGCACGTCGGGGGCTTCCGCCCCGGCGGCAATGGCACGTTCCCGCAAACGGTTGAGGAACAGCCGCCCGCTTTCCCGCGCTTGCTTGCTAAAATCCTCATCCTCTTTGGATAGCTTATCCATCAACACTTTTTGCGCATCGAAACCAATCGCGCCGCTGTGGTCAGTATTATGGCGCGAACGCTCTGGGTGGCGGTCAAGAATGTGCAGAAATTCCAACGGCAGTTCCATGCGGGTAGCCACCCACGCGGCATAATCCGCCACATGGTCGGCGTAGTGTGACTGGTCAACGCAAGCGAGAATCTTGTTTTCAGATTTCATGGGGTTGCTCCTTAATGACCAGTCAACAGGTCGTCGCCGCCTGCTTTGTCGTGCGTTCCGAAACGGTCAATCAGGGTCGCACTGGCTTCGTTCAAACCGACCACTTCCACTTCCGTGCCTTCGCGGCGGAATTTAATCACCACTTTGTCGAGCGCACCCACGGCGGTCACATCCCAGAAATGGGCACGGCTGACATCAATCTGCACCTTGTCCAGCACGTCCTTGAAATCGAACGAGGCAATAAAGGCATCCGATGAAGCAAAAAACACCTGACTCACCACTTCATAAACACGCATCCGCCCTTCGTCTTCCGAGCGTGAACGCACATACAGATAACGCCCGATCTTGTTGGCAAAGAAGAAACCGGACAGCAACACTCCGACCAATACACCTTGCGCCAGATCGTGGGTTGCCACCACCAGCGCTACCGTGGCAATCATCACGGTATTGAAACTTTTCGGGTGTTCACGCAGTTTGCGCACCGAATCCCAGTTAAACGTGCCAATCGACACCATGATCATCACCGCCACCAGTGCCGCCATCGGGATTTGCGCCACCCAATCGCCAATGAACACAATCATTAACAACAGGAATACGCCCGCCACCAAGGTAGATAAACGTCCGCGCCCACCGGATTTTACATTGATCACCGACTGTCCAATCATCGCACAACCTGCCATCCCACCGAGGAAACCAGTAGCAATATTGGCTACCCCTTGCCCCACGCACTCACGCTTTTTATCGCTGCTGGAATCGGTTAAATCATCCACAATCGTTGCTGTCATCAAGGATTCCAGCAAACCGACCACCGCCAACGTCAGTGACACGGGGAAAATAATCGCCAGAGTTTCAAAATTCAACGGTACATCCGGCAACAGGAATACCGGCAAACTATCCGGCAATTCCCCCATATCGCCCACAGTACGAATATCCAGCCCCAGCGTAATCGCCACTATCGTCAGCACCACAATCGCCACCAGCGGCGACGGTATGGCTTTCGTCACATACGGCAACAGGTAAATAATCCCCAAACCCGCCACCACCATCACATAAACTGTCCAGCCCATGCCGATCAATTCCGGCAATTGCGCCATGAAAATCAAAATCGCCAGCGCATTCACAAAGCCGACAATCACCGCACGCGACACGAAACGCATCAGCAAATCCAGCCGCAGCATTCCGGCAATGATTTGCAGCACACCCGTCAGCAAGGTAGCCGCCAGCAAATATTGCAAGCCGTGATCTTTCACCAGCGTCACCATGACCAACGCCATCGCTCCGGTAGCGGCGGAAATCATCCCCGGACGCCCACCGGCAATCGCAATGACCACCGCCATGCTGAACGAGGCATACAGCCCCACTTTCGGGTCAACACCCGCAATAATCGAAAAAGCGATGGCCTCAGGAATCAACGCCAAAGCGACGACAAGTCCGGCAAGCAGGTCATTTCTGACATTGCCGAACCAATCCTATTGGAGGGATTTCATGGTTTCAGTTCCATTGCCAGAATCGGCAAAACGCGGGT
>JBEUIR010000351.1:0-2749 GCA_040415395.1 Candidatus Thiothrix namsaraevi | reverse complement strand
TTAGTCAGCCATATCCTTGCGTAACACCGCACGCGCCGCCGGGGGCAAACTGCGGAAACCTTGTGCTTCACGCGCTAACAGTGCTGTACCGACTACCTCAGGCATTTTGCTCACGGCTAAAGCACGCTGTATGCCTGCCTCACGCTCCTGTTGAATACTTTCCAATGCCGTGCTTTCTGCCGTCATCAAGGTGGTACTGGTTGTGGTGGAACGCTTGCCGCCACCACCTTTAGTCGGTTTGGTCCTAGTGGGTTCAGTCACTGTGGGCGGTGCAATCAACGGGGTAAATGTTCCCGTGTAACGACTATCAGCGATAACGGTGTTATACGCAGCCAAGCCGGTATTGCCTGCACCATTCAATGCCCAGCTCAATTCCTTATTGGTATTGAACCATGCCACAGCGCGGATAGCGGGGTATTCTGCCAGCATACGGGTATACATATCCTGCACCCACACGGCTTTGCTTTGCCCTGCATCGCTGTCATTGCCGGTCATGCCATAGTCGGCATTCGGTAAATCCTGCGGTTCAGCGGAGGCGACTTCTGCCAGCAATACCGGCTTGTCTGGGTAATTCGTCACGAGCGTTGTGTAAGGCGAACTAAACACTTCCGCAAAGCCTTTCCACTGGGTAAAGCTGTAATTGCTGCCCCAATTGTAGCCATCCAAAGCTGTCCAATTCACCACGTCATTGCCGGGGTAATAGCGGGTAATGTCGTTATAATTATCAACACTGACATTGTTCGCACACCACACCCATTCCACGCCAGTCACACCCGCTTGTGCAAAACGGCTGTGCAAATAACGCCATGCGGTTTTAAAACCGTCAGGGTCATTGCTCCACGGATACCAATTGCCGTTGAATTCGTGCGCAAAGCGTAATAACACCGTGGGTTTTTGATCGGCGGGGTACGAGGCTTGCCACAGTTTCAGGCTATTGATCCAGCCGTCGATGTAGCCATCCCATTGCCCGCTGCTGATTTCACCCAGCAAATTAGCGTCAGGGCGACTACTGATACTCGGCATCCACGTAATCAGTGGCGTGGCTTTGCGTGACACAATATTGGATGCCTGAATAGCCAAGCCTCCCCAATCTTGCCCAAAGCTGGAAAACAGATTGACCACCGCAAGCGGCTTAGCAGCATCCGTGTTGAACTGATCAATTGGCGCAGTATTCCAACCGTCATTGTCAATATACGCCCCCAACATGGTGGTGGACTGTGCCGTACCTGCCATCAGCACTCCAACGACAGCTACGCCGATTAGCGTATGGCGAACAGTATTTTTCATGAGAAATCCCTCTCTTACGGTTTAGTAGTGGCTTATAGCTTGGTGAGACTGGAGACTTTCAAACTCACATCATCACTGGTGATGCTGGTGCTTTTATCCAAGAAACTGTCCAGCGGGTAGCCGAGTGCAGTGTCATACGCCGTTTTAACGATGGCGTATTTGCTGTTGATGGCGGTTTCGATTTGCGTAAACAACTGTTCAATGGTTTTACCTTTGGCTTTCAAATCTTTGGAAGATAAGGCTTTATTGGTTGCCAGATTCACACCTGCCGTCAACACACCTGCTTTGACCGTCAGCTTTAAACGCAAAGCCGCACTCGTGCCGGTTTTTTGCTCCAATACATAGGTGTAATTTAAGAGGTTTTGCGCACGCCACAGGTCGCGATTTTTCTTCAAATCACTCAGTAAGACGGCGTAAGGATCAACGGGTGCGGCTAAATTGATGGCTGCTTGCACAGCAGCGGCAGCATCCAACAAACCTGTGCCACAACTGGCGCAAGGTTGCGGGAAAGCTCGCGCACTCGACTTCAGCAGACTTTCGACTTGATCCGGCGTCAGGCTGGGTTTGGCAGCTAACATCAATGCGACTACGCCGGACACATGCGGCGTTGCCATGCTCGTGCCTTGGTAATATTTGTAAGTGTCGGCAAGCGCGGTTTGCGTCCCCATATTCAGAGTGGAAACGATGCCGTCGGCGGCGATACCCGTATTCATCGAACCGCCCGGCGCGGCTAAATCAACGACATTGCCGTAGTTGGAATAGTAAGCACGTCCGCCGTTTTTACCGGTTGCCGCCACGGTCACAACGCCTGCACAGTTGGCAGGTGAAAATTGGCTGGCATCGGTATTGCTATTGCCCGCTGCCACCACGACCACGGCATTTTTGCTACGCGCTGCATTGATGGCATTCTGCATGGTTGAACCGCACGCGGATGCGCCGCCCAAACTCAGGTTAATGACTCGCGCCGGATTCGGATTCACTGGCGCACCGGATACCGTACCGCCTGCAGCCCAAATAACCCCCGCTGCAATGTCGGAGGTATAGCCGCCGCACTTGCCCAATACCCGCACCGGCAAGGCTTTGGCAGCATAAGCAACCCCAGCAATACCTTCGGCATTATTACCAGCCGCAGCAATCGTGCCAGCTACGTGTGTGCCGTGCCAACTGCTATTGATTTCCGTGCTACTGCCACATTCACCAGCCAGCACGTAGTCGCCCGCATCCGTCGCGTCACTGTCACGCCCGTTGCCGTCATTACCAACAGCAGCATCGGCAATCATGTCATAACCCGCCAACAAATTCGGCAATAAGTCCACATGCGGCAAGACCCCCGTATCAACGACAGCCACGACGCTACCCTGACCAGCGGTGTAACCCCATGCCTGATCGGCGCGAATGCCACTAATCGCATCCAACAATGGCCATTGATAACTCAGGTAAGGATCATTCGGTGTAACCGGCG
>JBEUIR010000350.1:0-2750 GCA_040415395.1 Candidatus Thiothrix namsaraevi | reverse complement strand
TCCACTCGCGCCGCCAACCCCGCGACCTCTTCCACCAATTGCGGTAACGGTGTGGCGTAGCGTTCGGCGAGTTCGCGGATGCGGGTGGTGAGGGTTTGCGAGACGCGATCGAGTTCGCCTTGCACGGTGATGGTCAGGGCTGCCATCCATTTGTCATCAATCACCAAGGTCTGGATTTCCGCCACGCTCAGTGCGGGGTATTTCTCATAGGCGAGTTTATCCAGCGCGGCATCGGCTTCCTTGATGGATTTTTTCAGGGTGGCTTCTTGCCCGCTCAGTTTTAGCCATTGGTTCAGCACGGCTTCTTCCGCCACTTTCCAGTCGCCTTGTTCGGCTTTTAATTCTTTGAGGCGGTCTTTGATGGCGGCGGCGTTGATTTTCTCGAAGCCGGAAAACGCGGCATCTTCGCCGCTGTGTTCTTCTTCCAACTCGCTTAAGCTTGCGGTGACGCCTTCCAGTTGGGTTTGCAAAGCTTCCAGTGCGGCTTGTTGCGCGGCAAAGTAACGCGCCACGATGTACGGCTTGGGGATGAGGTCACACGCCCAGCCTTTGTCTTTGGTTTTGCCTTTTTTGTCGGTGTCGACGATGCGTTGCGGGGTGGCTACCCAGCCATCGGCAGCAATCAGGTAGGCATCGTCCTGCATCGTTTCCGCCCAGTAATCCATCAGGTGTTGGTACACGTCGTAAGCATCCAGCAAGGGCGCGGCGTTAAACGCATTCAACAACGCTTCGGCGAGGGTGTCGATCAGGGCTTTGGGGTGTGCGTCTTTGCCAAAGGCTTGCAAGTGCGGGGTGTTGTCTGTCCGCCATGCGTCAAAGCTGCGTATCACCGTGGTTTTGAAGGCGGTGAATTCGGCATGGTTCAAGATAAAGGGTTTGACTTGCGCAATCGGCAAGGTCAGTTGGGCATAGCCTGCTTGCGCCGTGGGGGTAAACAAGGCCGCCCGCAGGGTCGGCAGCACGTGCCAATAGGCAGCCATTGCGGTGATGTCTGGCTCAGGAATGCCGCCGCGCAGGTGGGCAGTGATGTCTTGGGTATCTTCCGGCTCGGTGCTGTCGATGTAGCGCGGCAGGTTGAGGTTGTAAGCGTTTTTCGGGTCGCTGATTTCGTCAAATGCCACCATGCGGGCATAGCGGGGCGTGTCGGTTTGCTTGGTAAAGGTGTCGACGATGCGGTGGATGTCTTGTTCGCGCAGGCGGTTTTTATCGCCGTCTTTGATGAAGCCTTTCGCCGCGTCGAGCATGAAAATGCCTTTGCGGGCGGTGGCGTTTGCCTTGTCGAGTACCAGAATGCAGGCGGGGATGCCCGTGCCGTAAAACAGGTTGGCGGGTAGCCCGATAATGCCTTTCAAATAGCCGGAACGCACCAGTTGCTGGCGGATAACGCTTTCGGCATTGCCCCGGAACAGCACGCCATGCGGGAGGATGCACGCGGCTTTGCCGTTGGGTTTCATCGAGCGGATAATGTGCAACAGGTAGGCGTAATCGCCTTGTTTGGCGGGTGGTTCGCCCCATGCAAAGCGTTGGTATGGGTCGTTGCTGGGGGTTAGCCCCGTGCTCCACGTCTTGTCAGAAAACGGCGGATTAGCAACCACGTAATCGTAAGTGCGCAGGCGTTCGCCGTCTTTGAATTTGGGGACAGCGAGGGTATTGCCGTTGAGAATGTTCGCGGTCGGAAAATCGTGCAGGATCATGTTCATCCGCGCCAAACCGGCGGTGGTCACATCCATTTCCTGCCCTTCGAGGGTAATGGCTTTGCCCGATTCAGCAGCCACTTTCAGCAATAACGAGCCAGAACCGCAAGTGGGGTCATACACGCTGGTGGCGGCAACCGCATTTTGTGGCGAAATACCGATGATTTTGGCAATCACCCGACTCACTTCCGAAGGCGTATAAAATTGCCCCTTGCTCTTGCCGCTCAAACGTGAGAAATGGCGCATCAGGTATTCATACGCATCGCCAAGAATGTCATCGTGATCGGCACGGTTCTTGGAAAAGTCGAGTTCGGGCTTTTGGAAAATGCTGATCAAGTTGGTGAGGCGTTCCACTTTCGCCGCCCCTTCGCCCAACTTGTTGGGGTCATCAAAGTCGGGAAAGTCACTGCGGGCAAGGCGGGCGTTGCTCGCCACCAAGGGCTGGATAATCTGCTTATTGATCTTGTCGCCAATATCGCTTTTGCCCTTGAGCTGGATCATATCCGCAAAACTTGCTCCCGCTGGAATCGTCACGGGCGGGGCAAAATCATCCGAATCCGCGTATTTGTCCGAGATGTATTTGATGAACAGCATGAACAGCACGTAATCCTTGTACTGGCTGGCATCCATGCCACCGCGCAATTCATCACACGAAGCCCACAGAGAAGAATAAAGAGCAGATTTTTTGATTGCCATGAAGTCATTTTAACAAAACCAGTAATGGCACAACCTAACCCGCAACAGCAATAGATGCAACCTTCATCCTGCCAGCAAACGCTGATAAAACCCAACCAGCTTTTCCGCTTGCGCCGTATGCGACCAAGTAGCCGCATAAGCCACCGCCTCTTCCACCTTAGCCGCATGTAGCGCCTGATCACCCAGCAAACGCTCGACCTGTGCGGCAAAAGCAGCGGGGTCTTCTTCGGCAATCAAACCGCCGTGTTCGCCTTGCATAATATCCTTCGTACCCAACACAGCGGTCGAAACCACGGGCGTGCCGCACGCCATTGCCTCAATCAGCACCAAGCCTTGGGTTTCGGTGCGGGAAGCAAACAC
>JBEUIR010000349.1:0-2770 GCA_040415395.1 Candidatus Thiothrix namsaraevi | reverse complement strand
CTTTGTTTTCCACGCAACCCATCTCAAAGCTACCGCTGGGGATTTTGACCATCATCGGCAACGCAATCTTAAGCTCCTCCCCTGATAAGGGGAGGCTGGGAGGGGTTTCTTCCTTCACTGGATCAACCACAACAGGCTCAACCGGGGGGATTTCCTTGACTGGCTCAACCCAAACAATCTCAACCGGCTTTTCCGTCTGCGGTACACTCTGCCAAATCGCCACACTCACCAACATAACCGTCAACAACAAAGCACCTGCCACCTCCCGCTTGTGGCTACGCAAAGCAGGCCACACCACATCCTCACTAATGACCTTACCTTTGCTCATGCGCATCAGTCGTTTGCGACTTTCCTCATCATCAGCATCCGGTAACGGAAATGGCAAGGCATCCTGCTGTAGCTCCTGTTCGATCTGTACCTGCAACGGTACAACCGACACCTGCAA
Organism: Candidatus Thiothrix namsaraevi; assembly: GCA_040415395.1. Classification (GTDB taxonomy): domain Bacteria; phylum Pseudomonadota; class Gammaproteobacteria; order Thiotrichales; family Thiotrichaceae; genus Thiothrix; species Thiothrix namsaraevi. Next base: position 2,325 of record JBEUIR010000349.1, on the reverse strand, counting down.
TTGCTCCATTGCTGGGATCGCCTGCTTGGGGGAAAACTCCAGCAACAAGCGCAGATAACGCCAATACCAAGCGTAATAACGCACTGTACCCTCATTGTCCGGCTTGGCGGCGCGATACCAACTCAATAAGCGTTCTTGTACCCGCTGTTTTTCCTCACCCCGACACCATTGGTGGAATTGCCCACGCAACAGTCGCAAAACATCCACGCCCCAATGCAAACCTGAAGCATCAGACTGGGTATTCGGCAAAGCATACAAGCGTTGCAGCCGGGTCAACGGCAAGTGCGGGGCAAACTCACGCAACATCCTCACCAACAAAGCAGGGCTAACTGGCGGTGGTAGCACCGCCACTATCCGCGCCAATGGCACGGCATCACCCAACAAGCGTTGCACATACCCCGCCAACGGCTCTTTCGCCCCACGCTGCATGAAGCGTTGGTAGACTGGCTGTTGCAAGGCTGTCTGCACCATTTCGCCCGCCAGCTCACGGAATACCGGAATCAGGTTATCAGGTTCCGCCGTCCACAAGCGGATACCTGCCGCCTGCAAACGCCGTTCACGTCCATTCCAGAAACGCGGCTCGCGCACGGTCAGCCATGCCAATTGCGGCCACAGTGCCAATTCCTCCAGCAATAACTTATCCTGTTGCCAGTCGGCTTGCCGTGCATCAGCAAACACCAGCGTGACATAACGCCCGCGCTCTTCCGCCAACTCCGCCAAGCGGATCAGTTCCCCTTCATCAGTACGGAACTCACGCAAACTGCCATGCAAATACCCCAAGGTCACGGGTAAACCGCGCTGGCGCAACCCTGCCACCAATTCATACGCCAACGGACACCAACGCTGTTCTGGTGCGGTCACATCGACCAACACTAAAATCTGGAATAAGGAACGTTGCAATTGCATCCGCACTTCTGGCAAACCTGCTGCTTGCGCAGAGGCTTTGATAGTGGCGGGGACATCCAGCCAACGGCTCTCATCCTCTGCCACATAAAACCCAATACTGTCAGCGCAATAATCCAGCGTGGCATCATCCAACCAAGCAGGCATTGCCCCGCCCACTTCCGCCGGATCAAAATACACTTCGCTATCTTGCTGCCAGTGCAGTGCAGTGGGTAGTTCCGGCATTTGCCACGATTTGCGCAACCGTAGCCATAAATACAGCGTCAGCAAGCCGCTTCCCAATACTGCTAACCACCACAATCCAATGCTCCAGTTGGTAGGGGGCTGGCTGGGAGGAACTTCAGGTTGTGCAGGGGGCTTTTCTACAGCCGTGGTATCAGTTGGTTGGGGTTTGGGGTTGGCTTCTGGATGCTTTGGTTCGATTTCAGGTGGTTTTGCTTCTGGATTACCCCCCATCCCCAGCCCTTCCCCCGCAGGGGGTGAAGGGGGCAAGATAGGAGAAGGCGTGGAATCGACGGTCGGTAGTGCAGTGGTAGCGGTGGTAGGTTTGGAAACAAGTTGTTGAGGTACGGGCTTATTCAAATGATTCAATAAAACCAACGTTCCAACAAAAACACCCACAATCAACAGGCTCACTACCCACCCAAACCACCCACTTTTTGCGTCTTCCGGTACATCCACTAATTGGGGTTGAACAGTTTTGGGTTGCTTCTGTTGTTGCTCAAATTGCGCGACTAATTGCTGTAAGTACTGTTGCAGACGGGCAATGTCTACGGCTTGTTGGGTAGCGTCCCCATCCTCTGCTTGCTGAAACTGCTGGTATAACCGCTCGAAATCCTCCCGTTGCTGTGCATTCTTCGCCAACAATACCAGCAACACTTGTCGCAACCGTGCAGGCGTCCAAGCCGTATCAGTTTCCAACACTTGTTGCACACGGCGCAGATCATCCAGTGTTAAATGGATGCCCGCCGCCGACAATCCTAATAGGAAGGGTGCGAGTGGGAATGTTGGGGGAAATGCAGGTTTCATTGTCAGTGCTTAAGCAGGTTCAAACACCAACTTGATGGAGCCTTTGCCGCCCACCTTGCCGCTGGCAATCAGATTGATACCGCCTTCGCCGCTGATCTCAATACCTAGTTCGACCTTGTTCAGCTTGAACTTGCCGACTGTTTCCACTCTGCTAAATACTTCACTGAGTTGTTCACTCAACTCCTGCATCTTGCTGGCAAGTTCGGCACTGTCGATTTCCCGGATTCCCGGCGGCAAATTGCGCCCCCCACGCCCTGACAATGTACCCGAAGGGGTTGTTGCAGCCTCATTCTCGTCCGCCACGCGAATATACATTTTACTCATAGCCGTAAACCTGTTAAATATTGGTCAGAAAAGTTTATCAAGCGTGTTTATATACCATGCAGGGCAACA
>JBEUIR010000348.1:0-2773 GCA_040415395.1 Candidatus Thiothrix namsaraevi | reverse complement strand
TAGGCGATCGGGTGTTCTACCAGACTTGAGTGCATTTTCAAAATAGCCGCTGGTTTGGACAATACGTTGGTCGCCCAAGCTATAGTCAATCGCAGTCAACTGTGCTTTCAGCAGCCATTCGTTGGCTTTGTCATCAAGTTGGGCGGTGATGGTTGCCTGTTTTTCTTGTAGACGTTGCTGTTCATCAAGAAGTGCATCTTGCTCTTCGGTGATACTTTCCGCATCCAGCACCGCACGCGCTTGCGCATATTCGCCAGCGTCAAAATGCTGCTTGGCTAACTTCAGACGCTCGGTGTTGAGAGGGATACGCTGGAAATCTTCCGCCAACTTCAGCACATCGCGCTTGAAGTCTTCCATCTGTTGCAGCAATCGCGCTAACTCTTGCTGGAATTCTGAGTCATCGGGGTATTTTTGTATGCGCTCTAACAGTTTCTGCCGCTGGCTTTCCATCGCTTGATAGGATGCAGAATGGTAGAAGTTTTGGATGATTTGGTTATTGTTGCCAACAATGGCATGACCGCCATCCGTGGTGATACTGCCCGTGTGGATGCCGGATGCCGCCATGTCTCAGCCTATACTGTTGCGATTACCAACGATCACCGAACCGCCCGTGGTCGAGATATTGCCCGTGGTAATGGTGCTAATATCGCCCGTACCTCCCGTCGCCAATTGCGTGAGACTGTCGCGTAAGGCTTGGTTGGTTTCCAGCATTGCCTGTAACGCAATCTCGAATTCAGTTTGCTGGTTGTTGGCAGTGTAGCCGGAAAGCTGCGCAAACCCCGCGCCCGTCAGTGCTTTGATACCATCGTAAGCCGCATTGCCGACTACGCCGCCAGCAATGGCACTCCACGCAAAATTGGTTAATGTCGTCAGATCCATCGTAAGCCTCGTCGTAAAAGTGGGATTGCCAAAGATGGTAGCAATATTTGCAGGTGCTTATAGGTTTTTTTCAATGGATTGCGATGGGAAACGCTGTTATTCCCCAGCAATCAACAACGCTTTGTCGATCAGCTTGGCGCTAAGATGAGCATCGGTTTGCTGAATAATTTGCAGATACGGTTTGATGGTGGAAATGAGCTGGTTTTCTTTGGCTAACAACAAGATACCGACGCTGCCGATAATGTGAATGTTGTTACGCAATGCCGCTTTCCGCGCCCGTAAGTCATCAATGAGCAAGCGGTCGGCATGTTGCTTTTTATACAACGCCATTGCTTGCAGTTCGCCATTTCCTAACCCTTCAGTGGTAATCACGAAATCATGCAGGTCAATCGTCAACACTTTATCTTGCAAGTAGTGCCGTAGCCTGTCTGCTTGGGGTTTGCCTTGAACGGTTGCTTCCTGAAAAACTGCGGGAGGTACTCGAACTTGTGTAAACAAAGTGTCCAGCCAACTCAAGCCATCGCACGCGGTGATGGCAACCAGTGGTGAGGTATCGGCAATGACCAGCATCAGCAGGCTAACCGAAAATCAGCCAGCTCGGCTTCCAAGTCTTCGGGCGTGTAGTTGATGGTCGGAATATCATGTTTTTTGCACTCTGCCATGAAGGTGTAATGGTCAACGCCTGCTAGTTCGGTTGCAGCGCCAGCGGACAATTTTCCGGCTTGGAATAGCGCAAGAGCAGCATACAGCTTGAGGGTGCTGACGATTTCCGGTTTGGTTTTATCTAGCCCGAAGTATTCGGGGATGTCCATTGTGATTTGCATGTCATGTATTCCTAGTGGAAAGGTGCTGTTTCCATTCTATAGCGGCAACACCGTCTTATCCACCCGTCGCAACACAAAGTTGGAATGTCACGCAAAACTCACCGTCACCCGCGCTCCGCCCTCCACCCGATTTTCCAGCCGCAATGCACCGCCATGCAGCCGCGCCACCATATTCACAATCGCCAGCCCCAAGCCCGTGCCACCTTGTGTCGGCGATAGCGCGAAATCGGTTTCGCGCCGCGCCAGCAATTCGGCAGAAAAGCCTTTGCCCTGATCTTCAACCGTGACTTGCGCCCCTGCCACGGTAACGTGGATGTGTGATTGAGCGGCTGCAACACCGTGCTTGCGGGCATATTCCAGCAAATTGCGTACCGCCACCGTTGCCAGTCGGGGGTCAAGGTTGACCACCGTAGCAGCCGCCGCCAACGTGATTGATGCGTCGTCGGGCAGCAGGGTTTCGACCAGCAAATCCAGCCGCACGGGTTGGCGTTCCAACGTTGCCCCCGCATCCAGCCGCGCAAACAGCAGCAGGTCTTCTAGCGTGTGGGTGGCGCTGCGCAACAGCCCATCCATGCGTGTCAGGGCGAGTTGTGGGGCTTCGTCGCCACGTTGGGCGGATTCGCAAATGCTGCGCAAGGCGGCAACCGGAGTACGCAATTCGTGGGCGGTAGCAGCGAGGAAACGTTCGCGCTGACGCAACGCAGCCAGCACCGGGCGCAAACTCCACGCCGTCAGCCCGACCCCGACCAGCAAACCGATAATGCCCAGCAAGGCGCTTGCCCCGACAATCCGCTGCACGAATGCCTGATACGCCGCTTGCCCCGGTGTCGGGTCGGCAACGGTAATGATCATGGCTTTGGGGGTGCTGGTGTCGCCCTGATCCATAAAAGTGGGGATGGCGTGCAGGCGGTACGGCTTGCCGTCGGTATCCTGCCCATCAAGGTAAACATCCTGCCCTTGCCCCATCACGGTGGGGGTGTGACCGGAAGTGATGCATGGTCTAATATCTGTTAATTCTCCCCATTAAAACGAGTCCCCCTATGTTAGACAAGCCAACGCAGCTAGCCCAA
>JBEUIR010000347.1:0-2781 GCA_040415395.1 Candidatus Thiothrix namsaraevi | reverse complement strand
GAGAATTAACAGATATTAGACCATGCATCACTTCCGGTCACACCCCCATGAAGGTATCGGTTTGCATGATTGGTTCCAGATCAGTGGTGATATGTCGCTTCCACTTGCGCCAGGGGTAGGCAAAGCGCTCCAGCACGTTCCATGCCGTTAGGTCATGATTGCCGGGAATAATGAAGCGCGGCTGCTGAAGGCGACGCAGGAAATCATGCCCAGCTTCAAATTCGGTCGTTTTGGCGCGCTGGGTCAGATCACCGCTGATGATGATCAGCTCAGGCTGAAGAGCGTCCAGACTGGCGAGCAGCCCTTCGGTGACGGATTGCACATCCCTTCCAAAATGCAAATCAGAAATGTGGGCTATAACGGTCATGATTGGTAATTTTTAATCCTAAGGTGATGCAGTGTTCAGATGACCATGCCGAAACTTTTATCAACGTGGTCCCAGCAGGAACCAGAGTAGCAGACCCAGTACGGGCAATACCAGAATCAGTACTACCCACAGCACTTTCGCGCCAGTGCCTGCGCTGCTTTGTACAATTTTGATGATCGCCCAGACATTAATGATGAGGATGATTAGCCCCAGTAGGCCGCCAACTTCTATATTCATAATGATTCCTCTCGGTTATGACCGGTGTATGGTATGTAATTTCAGTGCTGACAGCCGCGCTAACTGGCGGGTGCGTAACCGGCATAAGCGATGCCGGTGAGCAAGGCCATATCACGGTTCCAAGTGGTCAGATCTTGTTTGGAAAAATCCTGTAAATGTGTGTACCCGCAGGCACGCGCCATTACCTGCATCAAGTGGGTAGACGCGCGGAAAAAATTGTTCAGTTGCGTCGCGCTATTTTTGACCAGCAAGCGGCGGCGGAAATGGATGTCCTGAGTGGCGATTCCCACCGGGCATTTGTTGGTATGGCAGGCACGCATCCCCAAGCAACCAATCGCCTGCAACGCCGCATTGCCCAGCGCGATAGCGTCAGCGCCCAGCGCCAGTGCTTTGATGAAATCGGTCGGGGTACGCAAGCCACCGGTCACGATCAGGCTGACGCGCTTGTCGGCATGTGCGTCCAAATAACGTCTGGCACGCGCCAGCGCCGGGATGGTCGGCACCGAAATATGGTCGCGGAACAGCAGGGAAGAAGCCCCCGTACCACCGCCGCGCCCATCCAGAATGATGTAATCGACACCGATTTGCAGGGCGGCTTCGATGTCTGCCTCGATATGTTGCGCCGACAACTTAACGCCAATCGGGATGCCATGGGTGGCGCTGCGGACTTCATCAGCGAACTGTCGGAAATCAGCCAAGGTCTCCAGTTCAGGAATCCGTGCGGGTGAATACACGTCTTCGCCTTCCTTGACGCCACGGATTTCAGCGATCCGTGCGGTAACTTTCTTACCGGGCAACAACCCGCCAACGCCGGTTTTGGTAGCCTGCCCCAGCTTGAAATGGAATGCTTGGCAGCATTTCACCTTGTCCATACTGAAACCGAAGCGACCAGACGCATATTCATAGAAATAGCGGGAATTGGCGGCCTGCTCTTCCGGCAACATGCCGCCTTCGCCGGAACAAATGCCGGTTCCAGCCCGTTCCGCGCCGGTTGCCAGCGCCAGTTTGGCTTCTTGTGAGAGTGCGCCGAAGCTCATGTCGGTGACTATCAGGGGAATATCCAGTGTCAGCGGGCTGTTAGCCTGTGCGCCAATCACGGTTTGTGTGCCGACTTCTGCGTCAGATTCCAGCGGGAAACGGTATAGCTGTGCCGTCAGAAGCTGAATGTCATCCCAGCGTGGCAAGGTTTGTATTGGTACGCCCATCGCGGCGATTTCGCCGTTATCATGGTTGCTTAATTTATCCATCTGGGAAAGTTGTTGAATGGTTTTGATCTGTATTTCTTCTTCACCACCGTGAATATCTTGGTACAAACCTTGATAATCTTCACGATTATAAGCTTGTGGATTTTGTTTTTCCCATTTAATGATTTCTCTTTCATCTACCCAGACTTTATTATCTTCAATCCACGCTCTGAATTTATGTAATGACTCTTCATTATTATATTCGCTAACGCCGCCTTTATAACGGTAATCCCAGCCGTGTAAACTGCAAATTAGGTTGTCGCCTTCAATATAGCCATCCGCTAATAATGCACCACGGTGCTGGCAGCGCCCATATAATACGGAAACTTTTTGTTCATCAGGCCACCGAATAACCACTAAATCAACATTAGCGACCAACGCATAGACTGGCTTTCCCGGTTTTAATAAATCCCAGTTAGCGATAGCTACTTCAGTCATGGTATTTGTACCTGTAATTAAAAAAGGAGACCGCCCACAAGTTGAGTGTAGTGTGTTGAGGGACGAGCGGCCTTCAGTAGGCTCTAACAGGACTCATTGTTAGACACTGTGTATGTTTGTCGAGGTCTTATTTCGGGGTGGCGCTATTGTTCAATTGCTGATTAGCTTCCTGCTGCTCTTCACGCGCTTTGGTAGCGACGCCCTCCGCCGTACCAGCGACTGCACCAGCAGTAGCAGCCTTGGCTTTATTGGCACTATCCGCTGCTGCATCAGCAGCCCGTTGGGCAGCTTCTTTAGTCTGTTGGGCTGCATCCTGCGCCATTGCTTTGGTATCCTGCGCTACGTCTTTTACATCTTCCTTGATATTGGCAAGGCCAGCAGCAGCAGAATTGGCGGCTGCCGATGCAGCGTTTCCAGTCGCGGCAGCACCTGAGGAAATGGCTGCACCTGCTGAGTCAACTGCCTGACCCGCTGCATCTTTAGCTTGATCCATTT
>JBEUIR010000346.1:0-2789 GCA_040415395.1 Candidatus Thiothrix namsaraevi | reverse complement strand
TCGCCGGGGCATGAACGCAAAGATACCTTTACCCAATTGCTGCGTTTACAGGCATACCAAGTGCCGCATTACTGGCTGATTTCGCCGGAAGACAAAACCCTGATTGCGTATGCGTTGGATAATGGGCATTACCGCGTGGCGTTTTCGGTGGAGTGCCATGATGCAGCGGCTTGCAGTCAGCTTGTGATACCGCCGTTTGCGGGGCAGGTGTTGGATTTTGGGTATGTGTTTGGGGAGTAAGCGATTAATGAGTTCTGTCCAAACCGATTAACATTTTAGCGGATTCGGGCTATATTCCTGACGGGTGTTGACAACTAAACAATGGGAAGCCTTGCTTGTGTCGGATGTCGCAGATATTTTCGTCAGTTTTGCTCATGTGGATGATCAGCCAGTTGCCAATCAGCAACAGGGTTGGATTACGCATTTCACCAACGATTTGCGCGGCGAATTAAACCGTCGGATGGGGCGTAAAGACAATTACCATTTCTGGAAGGATTTCCGCTTGCAGGGTAATGATGCGGTCACACCGGAAATCGAGCAGCAGGTGACGCAAGCAAATACTCTGCTGATCTTGTTCTCCACGGGCTGGCTGGCTTCGCCTTGGTGTCAAAGGGAACTGGAACTGTTTCAAAGCAGTCATCCCGACCTTAGTAAGCGCATCTTCGTGGTTGAGCTGGAGCGCGTAGCGATGGCTGACAAACCCGTCATTATGCAGGATTTGCTCAACTACCCGTTTTGGCGTGTGACCGATAAAGACCGGGTGCGGCAGTTGGGCTTCCCCGTGCCGCAAGCCACTGACACCGATTATTTCGAGCGGCTGGTGGATTTGTCGTATGACATCTCGGCTACCTTGAAAACGCTGCAAACCAGCACCGCTCAACCTGCCGAACCACCGAAAGCCACGGTGTATGTCGCGCCAGTGGATTACCCGTTGTATAGCCAGCGTTCCAACCTGATCAGCGAGTTAAAGCAGTTTGGGATTGCTGCTTTGCCTGCTGCCAACACACACGACCCGCATATCGACGCAAATTTGGCGCAATGTTCCCACTTTGTGCAATTGCTGGATGCGCATTACACGATGGGGATTCCCTGTAACCAGCATTTTACCGCTGAGGTGGCGAAAAAACCGATTCTGCAATGGCGTGACCCCAAGCTCGATTACGCGGGCGGGCATGTGCCGGAAGAACACCGCAAACTGCTGGATGGCAAAACCGTGATTGCCGCCCCCTTGTCCGATTTCATCCGTATGGTACGGGATGCGGTGTTGCCCAAACCCAAACCGCCAGAGGATGATGCGCTGAAAGTGAACGGCGAAAAGATGGTGTTTGTCCACGCCAGTCAGTATGACTTTGATCAGGCGCGGTGCGTAGCGGCTGCTTTAACACAAAAAGGATATGAAATTGTTTTGCCACGTTATGAGGGTGAGCCTGAAAAAATCCGCACCATGTTGGAACGTCGCTACCGTGAATGTGATGTTTTGTTGATGTTGCAGCAACTGACACCTGCGAGTTTGGTTGAAGATTATTTGATGGATGCCAGAGCGCAAATTTTGCAACGTGAGAAAAAACCGACCATTGTTATTTGTCAGGATGAGGGCGCGGAGGAATTGCTCTTAAACTTGCGTGGAATGGTCACGCTAAGATGCCGTAATAAATTCGATGAACATTGCCTTGAGCAGTTTCTGGCGGAGGTGGAAGCATGAGCCGCCCTAAACTTCAGCCATACCCCGGTTTGCGGGCGTTTGAGCGTTACGAATCACGCATTTTCTTTGGGCGGCAGCAACAGGTCGATGATCTGCTGGCGCGCCTCAAACAACACCATTTCCTCGCCGTGCTGGGCGCATCCGGCAGCGGCAAATCCTCGCTGGTGAAAGCCGGGTTGTTACCAGGGCTGGAAAAAGGCTACATGGGCGAAGTCGGTTCTCGCTGGGCGATTGCCGAAATGCGCCCCGGTGATCAACCGTTTGTGCGGCTGGCGGAAGGGTTGTTGGCGGATAAGGTGTTTGCGGAAGTGCAGGGGATGGAGGGGAATTCCGCCGCACTTGCCGCCGAATTACGCCGTGGCTCCCGCAGTCTGCACGAAATCCTCAATCACGCGCCGCTACCCGCAGGCACACGCCTGTTGCTGCTGGTTGACCAGTTTGAGGAAATGTTCCGCTTTCGTGAGCAGGAGGAGAATCAGGCGGCGGCATTCGTCGCGTTGTTGCTGGAGGCTTGCAGCCACCCGGATGTGTACGTGGTTATCACCATGCGTTCCGACTTTTTGGGGGCGGCGGCGGAATTCCACGGCTTGCCGGAGGCGATCAACGACGGGCTGTACCTCACGCCGCGTTTGTCGCGGGAACAGTTGCGCGATGCCATCAGCTTGCCTGCGCAATTGTTTGGCGGGTCGGTGGAAGACGCGCTGGCAAACCGCCTGTTGAATGAGGCGGGCAATGACCCCGACCAGTTGCCGTTGTTGCAGCACGCGCTGATGGGTTTGTTCAAGAAAAATCCGCAGATGACCCTGACGGAGTATCAGCAGTTGCAAGGGCTGCGTAGTGCTTTGGATCGGCACGCTGAACGAACGTTTGAAGAATTGGATAGTACAGGGCAACGTATTGCCGAAATTCTATTCCGGGCGTTGACCGAGCGCAAAGATGGGCAGGATTTTCGTCGTCCGGTCAAGGTGCGTGAGGTGTTGGAACTGGCTGAATGCGGTTTAGATGAATTGATTCACGTCGTTGAAACATTCCGTCAATCGGGTCGCAATTTCCTGATGCCGTCTCCACCCACGCCAATTATCCCGGA
>JBEUIR010000345.1:0-2799 GCA_040415395.1 Candidatus Thiothrix namsaraevi | reverse complement strand
CCAGCCGCTGTATTTCCCCGAACTCACCGGTGAAGCTTGGCAGTATGCGTATGACGAATACGCCCGCCGCGCTAAAGTGCTGGTAGAGCAATGGTTACAATAACCTTGCGTTATAAATCAATGCCCGGTTGCGCTTTAATACCGTCGCGGTAGGCATGTTTCACATCGGCAATGTCTGACACGGTGTCAGCGAGATCGCGCAAGGTGTCGCTGGCTGCCCGCCCTGTCACCACGACGTGTTGCATGAGCGGACGCGCACTGATCGTATCCAGCACGTGATCCGCATCCAGATAACCGTAATTGAGCAAATAGGTCAGCTCATCCAGTACCACCAAATCGTAACTGGCATCAGTCAACATGGCTTGTGCCACTGCCCAGCCGCGTTCCGAGGTGGCAATGTCTTGCGCACGGTTTTGGGTTTCCCAGGTAAAACCGTCGCCTAATACGTGCCATTCGCAGCGGGCTTGCTTGCCAAAAAAGGCTTCTTCGCCGGTATCGGTGCGGCTTTTAAGGAATTGGCAAACACCAACTTTCATGCCATGCCCCAATGCCCGCCCGACCATGCCAAAAGCCGAGCTGGATTTGCCTTTGCCATTGCCAGTCAGCACCAGTAACAAGCCTTTTTCTTGGTCAGCACGTGCAATGCTCGCATCAATGATGGCTTTTTTGCGTGCCATGCGTAGTTGATGGCGGGTATTTTTATCCGTATCGGTCATCGGGGTCATCGGTTCATCTCGGCTAAACGGGGGGAAAAGACGCGATAATAGCCGTTTTGATCTCGCCCGGCAGTTTCATACGTTTTATGTGTTGGAACAGGGTTTCGGCTTCGGGGTATTGGCGACGCAAATAGGTAAACCATTGCTTGATGAAACTGGCGGCGTATTGCGGGGCGCGTGCTTCCAATTCGGTAGCGTATTGCACCACCAGCGGCAGCACTTGCGCCCATGACAGCGGCGTGTACGTCTCACCTGCTAGGCGGGCGCGAATAGCTACCGCTAAATCGGGGAAACTCAATGCCCCACGCCCCAGCATCAAATCCACACAGCCACTTTCAGCGCGGGCTTGGATGGCATCAACAACTGACCAGATTTCACCATTGGCAATGACTGGCAGATGCAAGTGCGGCTTAACCTTACCGATTTCTGCCCAATACGCGGGGGGCAAATAACCGTGTTGCTTGGTGCGGGCATGGATGCACATTTCGCTGGCTCCGGCTGCCTGAATACCTTGGGTAATGTCTGCCAGTAAACTGCTGTCTTTGAAGCCGAGACGGATTTTGGCTGTCACCGGAATCTGTGGGCTGACAGCGGCGCGTACTGCCTGAACAATGTCATGCACCCGCTGCGGTTCACGCAACAACACCGAGCCACCGTCGCTATTGTTGACAGTTTTGGAGGGGCAGCCAAAATTGATGTCAATACCGGGCGCACCTAAACGTTCCAGTACCTGCGCATTCAGCGCCATGTACAGCGGATTACCACCGAGGAGTTGCACGTAAACTGGCGTTCCGGCGGGGGTTTTGCCACCGGTGAGTAATTCGGGGCAAGCACGGTAAAACACACGGGTGGGCAGTTGCCGATCCACCACGCGCACAAATTCAGTCACGCAACGGTCGTAACCACCAACGCGGGTAAGCAGGTCACGCATGGTGTGATCCACCACGCCTTCCATAGGGGCAAGAACCAGTTTGTATGAATCCACGTCAGTGTCGGTATTCTCAGATGGAAGATTTAATCACTTCTTCATTAACTTCAAATGCTAGGTAATGCACACGGGTTTGCACACTGCCATCGGTTAACAGCACAATATCACGCCACCCCGGTTTGGTGTGGTCGAATTCGATATTTTTACGCACGGGTTTCATTTGCACACAGGTGGCAGGCGTGCCATGCACCGCGACAATACGCCCATCAGCGTACTCGTGTTTACCATTGAATTCCTGATGAATATGCCCGTTGAAAACAACTTTGACTTGTGGGAAATGCTCAACCAGATTCCAGAAATACGTTTTCTGCCGTAAACCCATTACATCCATCCACTCACTGTCTATGGGTACAGGGTGGTGATGCATGAAAATGGCAACGAAGTGATCATCAGGAATCGTACTCAATTGCTGTTCAAAACGCTCAAATTGCGCTTCAGTCAAACGCCCATCAGGTTTGCCGTCAGCATTCGTATCCAGTAACAACAAATGCCAATTCCCCATGATGACGTGTTCCGGCATGGTGACTTTACCATTGAGGTTTTCCTGCATCATTTGCGGAATATCGTGATTACCGGGAATGGTGTAAACCGGCAAGGGAAACGCATTCAACATCGCATTAATACGCTGATACGTCGCGGGAATTTCTTCCTGTGCCAAGTCGCCGGTTAACAACAATGCACTATACCCCTGTGCTTTAGACCCCAAATGTGCCAGCATTGCCTGCAACGACAAGTTGGGATAAATCGGCATATCCGTCCATGTCAAGCGACTGTTATCACTGGCATAACAATGGGAATCTGTCACTTGAAACAAACGCACCGCATCAGATGTTATTTTCATATTCATAGCCCCTCACGAGCCTGTTTTTAGCATAACTGACCACATAACAACATTTTATAGTTATTTTTACGGTGTTGGCTAGTTTCTTTTTTAGGTCACAATATCCGACCACCACCAAGCACATCACCTATAGTATCCTGTTCATTACTTTCACAATATTGTATTTTAGCGCACATGAGATTAATCGACACACATTGCCACTTTGACGAACCTGATTTTGCTGTCGAACCGAGTTGATAACCCAGTCGATAATG
>JBEUIR010000344.1:0-2808 GCA_040415395.1 Candidatus Thiothrix namsaraevi | reverse complement strand
GCTTGCTTTTCGGTCAAGGTGCTGAGTTGCGCGTTGAGGGTTTTCAACTGCAATCGTGCAACTTTTTCGTCCAAATGCTTGGGCAGGGTGTAAACGCCAATCGGGTATTTGCCGGAATCACGCTCAGTCCACAACTCGATTTGCGCAATGGTCTGGTTCGCAAACGAAGACGACATGACGTAAGACGGATGCCCAGTCGCGCAGCCTAAGTTCACCAAACGACCCTTCGCCAGCAGCGTGATGCGCTTGCCGTCAGGGAAGATCACGTGGTCAACTTGTGGCTTGATTTCGTCCCACTCGTATTGTTCCAGTGAGGCTACGTCGATTTCGTTATCGAAGTGACCGATGTTGCAAACGATGGCTTCGTTTTTCATCGCTGCCATGTGGTCATGGGTGATGACGTGGAAGTTGCCGGTTGCGGTGACGAAAATATCGGCTTTGTCAGCCGCGTATTCCATTGTTACCACGCGGTAGCCTTCCATTGCCGCTTGCAGGGCGCAAATCGGGTCGATTTCTGTTACCCAGACTTGGGCAGACAGAGCGCGTAAGGCTTGTGCAGAACCTTTGCCCACATCGCCGTAACCTGCAACCACTGCTACTTTGCCCGCAATCATTACGTCGGTAGCACGCTTGATGCTGTCCACCAGTGATTCGCGGCAGCCGTACAGGTTGTCGAATTTGGATTTGGTGACGGAATCGTTAACGTTAATGCCGGGGAATTTCAGTTCGCCACGTGCGTACATTTGATACAGGCGGTGAACCCCAGTGGTGGTTTCTTCGGTAACACCACGAATTTCAGCCAAACGTGTACTGTACCAGTTGGGTGAGGTTTCCAGACGCTTGCGGATGGCGGCGTACAGGTAAGTTTCTTCCTCAGACTCAGGCTTGGCAACCAAGCTAGGGTCTTGTTCAGCGCGTGCGCCCAAATGCAGCAGCAGCGTTGCGTCGCCGCCGTCATCCAGAATCATGTTCGCTTGTTCGCCATTCGGCCACTCGAAGATTTTGTGGGTGTAATCCCAGTATTCTTCCAATGATTCGCCTTTGTACGCGAATACCGGAACACCGGCTTGTGCAATGGCGGCGGCGGCGTGGTCTTGCGTGGAGAAGATATTGCAAGAAGCCCAGCGCACGTCCGCACCCAGTGCGGTCAGGGTTTCGATCAATACACCCGTTTGGATGGTCATGTGCAATGAACCCGCGATACGTGCACCTGCCAATGGCTTGGACTCCGCGAATTCTTTGCGAATCGCCATCAACCCCGGCATTTCGTGTTCAGCGACGTTGAGTTCTTTACGGCCCCAAGCAGCCAAGCCCATATCGGCGACGATATAGTCGTTAAAAGTAGTCATGTTGTAATCTCCTAAATATTTTTACAGGCCAGCAGCAGCGCGTAATGCGTCAGCGCGGTCAGTGCGTTCCCAAGGCAGGTCAAGGTCATCACGGCCGAAGTGACCGTAAGCGGCAGTGCCACGGTAAATCGGGCGCAGCAGATCCAGCATTTTGGTGATGCCGTAAGGGCGCAGGTCGAAGTGTTCGCGTACCAGATTTTCGATCAGGGTTTCATCGACTTTATTAGTGCCGAAGGTTTCAACCGTGATGGAAGTCGGCTGTGCTACACCGATAGCGTAGGAGACTTGAATTTCGCAACGATCCGCCAAGCCCGCCGCGACGATGTTTTTCGCCACGTAACGACCTGCGTAAGCCGCAGAACGGTCAACTTTGGAGGGGTCTTTGCCGGAGAATGCACCGCCGCCGTGACGTGCCATCCCACCGTAAGTGTCAACGATGATTTTACGACCAGTTAAACCGCAGTCACCTACAGGGCCGCCGATGACGAAGTTGCCGGTGGGGTTGATGTGGAATTTGGTGTCCTTGTGCAGCCATTCTTTTGGCAGGACAGGGAAAATAACGTGTTCCATGACACCCATGCGCAGGTCATCTAAGCTGATGTCTGGGCTGTGTTGGGTGGAAAGCACTACCGCGTCGATAGCAACGATTTTGCCGTCTTCGTAACGCACAGTCACTTGGGATTTCGCATCTGGGCGCAGCCAAGGCAATGTGCCGTTTTTGCGCATATCGGCTTGTTGCTTTACCAAACGGTGGGCGTAAGTCAGTGCGGCTGGCATTAACACGTCAGTTTCATTGCTGGCGTAACCGAACATCAAGCCTTGGTCGCCCGCGCCTTGATCTTCAGGCTTGGCACGGTCAACGCCCATCGCGATGTCAGGGGATTGCTTGCCGAGTGCATTGATCACGGCGCACGTGTGACCGTCGAAGCCGATTTCAGAATTGTTGTAGCCGATGTCATTGACCACGCCACGCACGATACCTTCGTAGTCGATTTCCGCAGTGGTAGTGATTTCGCCTGCCAGTACGACCATACCGGTCTTGGTCAGGGTTTCGCAGGCAACACGGGCGTAAGGGTCTTTGGCAATGATTGCATCCAGAATAGCGTCGGAAATTTGATCCGCCATTTTGTCTGGGTGGCCTTCAGAAACAGATTCGGACGTGAAGAGGTAACTTCTCTCAGTCATTAATGTTCTCCTAAAACTAAAAATTAAATGACTGAGCGCCGTTGGTATGTGCAACCACTATCTGAGCCTGGCGGGTCATCCCGTCGCAACGCTCCTCAGATACCGTGGGTTTTTTCAGACAACTCACTAGCCCAGTCAGTATCTGAATAAGGTCACATGATAACCAAAAAAATGAGGTGTTGCATCATTTCCTAGAAAAGAAGATGTTAAAAATTTAACCTAACAAAATGTTTCCTATCCAACAAGGGAGAGTTGCCCCTGCGATAGAAGTTCG
>JBEUIR010000343.1:0-2812 GCA_040415395.1 Candidatus Thiothrix namsaraevi | reverse complement strand
ATTTTCAAGACATCGTTGATGATTTTCATGTTCGAGGCTTCGTTGCCATCGGCATTGGTAACGACGAATAGCGGGTCACGCTTGCCGAGTTCTGCCACCATGTGCCCCATTGCGGTCGCGGGCACGGCTTTGTCACCGACTGCGAAATCTTGCCGGGGCAAGTTGCTGGCATCAGGCAGGGCGCGTTCAAATTCGGTCACGACCGTGCGGCTGGCAGAACCGCCACCGGCACGTTGCATCGTGGTGCGTACCAAATCCCACGCAGCAGGGGTGAGTGCGCCTTTTTCCAAGGCGGCTGCAATCGCGGGTTTTTGCACCGTGTCACCGGGGTAAAGGTTGTGCGATTTTGCGCCGTGGATGTGAATCCCTGAACCTTTGATTTGCTTGATAATCAGCACCGACATCGTGCCGTTCATCGCGCTATCAGCGGCGGCTTTTGCACCTTCCAAGACGGCACGGGTGAAGGCAGTCCGCGCTGCATCGCTGAACAGGGTGCTATCCACATACGCGCCTTCCTGTCCTGCGTCGTCGAAATCTTTCGCGTCGATCAGCACCACATGGCCGAAATCGTGCGCTTTCCAGTAGTCCCGCATTTGCGCATTGCTCATCAGCGACACCATCGAATGGTGTTCCTGACTGAAGCCGTTCCACACCAAGACCGGCAAGAAATTGGTCACATCGGGGTAGCTGGTGTGGAAGTGTTTGAATGCCGACAAAATATACGGTTCGCCCAAACCGCCGTCGCCGATGGTGCAGGGGAACAGCTTGTCACGGTTCAAATACGCGCCTGCCATTGCAAAATGTTGCCCTTGACCCAAAGGACCAGCGGGGGCGAGCAAGCCCGGAATCGCGCCGGATAAATGCCCCAACAAGCCGTCGCGTTCGCGGAAACGTGCCTGTAAATCGCTCATGTTGTGAATGCCCATGTCTTCCAACGAGCCGTCGAGGAACATCGCGCTGTAGAAACCAGGTGCGTGATGCCCCACTTCCGTGACGATATTGGTATGCCCCAACAGCACCAACGCCGCGTAAGCATCGGCAGAACTGGCAAAGCCGCCGGGATGCCCGGATTCTTTCGAGGCGCACAATTGCAGCGTGGTATAGCGCAAGGCATCCACGATTAAGCGGCATTGGTAAACGGCTTGGTCGTTGATTGCGGTGATCGCGGTTTGATCGGCAGCAATCGCGGAACTCGCGCCGTATTGCGTGAATGCACTGGATGGTGCGCCGAAATGGAGGATGCCTTCGCAGAAAGTGGGCTGAGTGCTAGGTGCGGTCATGGTCTTGTCTCCTGATTTGTTGCTATGTACTAACCATAAGCCTCCGTGCGATTTTCCGCAATACGGTATAGTTTCCACATTGTGGGAAATTGTGGTAGGCTACTGCCATGAAAGCAGAAACCGACACCACCCGCATCCAAGTCATCGACCGCGCCGCCATGCTGCTCGATGCCATCGCCCGTTACCCTGAACCTGTCAGCCTGAAAGTGTTGAGCGCGGAAACCGGGTTACACACCTCCACCGCACACCGCATCCTCAGTTCCCTGATCGACAACCGCTTTGTGGAACGTGATCCGGCGGGGCGTTACCGGCTGGGAATTCACCTGCTGCAATTGGGGGTGCGTTTGCACAATAAGATCGACTTGCGTTCGGTGGCGTTGCCTTACATGGAAGCCTTGCGCGATCAATTGAACGAGTCGGTTAACCTCACTTTGCGCGAAGGTGACGTGGTGGTGTACATCGAAAAAGCCACGCCGAACCGCATGATGCATGTGCAACAAGTGGTCGGCAGCCGTGCGCCGCTGCACGTTACCGCCGTCGGCAAGCTGATGTTGGGGGCGGGCAATGATGATGATATTCGCAGCTACGCACAGCGCACCAATTTGCCCGCGTATACTCGCAACACGTTGTCGACCTTGCCGCAATTGCTGAGCGTTTGCCAGCAAGCCGCGCAACAGGGCTACGCGCTGGATAATGAAGAGGCGGAAATTGGGGTAGGGTGCATCGGTGTGCTGATTTATGACAGCACCGGTAGGGCGGTGGCGGGCTTGTCGGTATCTGCGCCGATGGAGCGGCGGCAGATGGCGTGGGTGGAGGCTGTGCAAGCAGCGGGCAAGGCGATTTCGGCACAGTTGGGGGGCTGATTTGAACGGTAAATCATCCTGCGGTCTTGGCGATCCCCGATGAAGAACCTCACCCCCCCAACCCCCTCTCCTTAACAGGCGAGGGGGAGCAAGAGTTACATTATTTATTAGCCCCTCTCCTGTCAAGGAGAGGGGTTGGGGTGAGGTTCTTTTAGAGGATGTGAACAGTCACAAGCTGTGATGTGACGTACTTACACGCCAAAATCTTCCGATGGAAGATTCAAATCACGGCAAATTTCGCGCACGATTTGCTTTTCTTTGTCATCAAAATCACCGTCAGCACTGCCGATAGCCATGCAAACGCGCACCATCAAGCGTGCGGCTTCGGGTTTGCTACGCAGCTTACCGATCATTTTCAGGGCTTCGGCTTTACCGATTTCATTGTCAAACTCAAAGTTTTCGGTGACTTTGTTGAAAACGGCAATGACATCTTTGGTGTCAAAGACTTTCAATTCATTCGATTGCTGCATGAATTTCATCATCTTCTGCTTTTCAGACGAATCAATACTGCCATCCGCCGCCGCAACTAAACCGCAACCCGCCACACAGGCTTCCATGAATTCGCGGTTTTTGAATTTACCAACTTCAGTCGCCAATTTGGCACGGGCTTCCCCGGCTTTTTCCTTCAACGTATCAAAAAATGACATAGATAATCTCCTTAATAATTAT
>JBEUIR010000342.1:0-2821 GCA_040415395.1 Candidatus Thiothrix namsaraevi | reverse complement strand
TTACACTGCGGTTTTTGCCAAACACAGGGGGAAACCATGACCACTTACTTTATTTCGCGCCATGCTGGGGCAGTCGATTGGGCAGAATCGGAAGGCTTTCACGTCGATGCGCGGCTGGCGCATTTCGATGTGGACATCGTGCAGCCGGGTGACAGAATCCTTGGCACTTTGCCGATCAATCTGGTGGCGGAAGTGAATGCACGGGGCGGCACGTATTTCCACTTGACGCTGGAATTGCCCGCCGAGGCGCGGGGTAAGGAGCTGACGGCGGAGGATATGCGTACCTACGGGGCGCGGCTGGAAGGCTATGCGGCACAGAAACACTAAACGGGTGAAGAGGGCGTATGCAATACGCCCCTACGCGGGATATTCTTCCGTAGGGGCGTATTGCATACGCCCTCTTCAAACATAACAACATCAACAGGGCAAAACCCATGTCACACATACTCGTCACTATGCTCGGCAAAGCCGCCAGCAATTACCGCGAAGCTACCTATGCCTTTGACGGCGGCAGCCATCGCACTTCACGCTTTTTCGGGCTGGAACTGTGCAAACATATTCGCCCTGACAAACTGGTCATTCTCGGCACAACAGGCAGCATGTGGGATAACCTGTTGCTGGAAACAGCACTCAGCGAACAAGTGGAACTGGAAGAAGCCTTACTCACGCTGGGGGAAGCCGCTCAACAAGACAAGGTGCAACAAGCAACCCTTGACCAATTGGCAATACACTTACAAGCTGTGCTGGGCATTCCCTGCGAATTGCGCCTGATTCCTTACGGGCGCACCCAACCAGAACAAACCGCCACGCTAGAAATTTTGGTCAATTGTTTCAACGACAATGACACGGCAACGCTAGACGTGACACACGGTCTGCGCCATTTGCCGATGCTGGTTCAACAAAGTGCCTTGCTGTTGCAAACCCTGAAAGATGTGCAGATAGCAGGTATTTACTACGGCGCACTGGATTTGACTCAAGCCGATATAACCCCCGTCATGCGGTTGGATGGTTTGCTGGAAATTGATCGCTGGACAAAAGCCCTGACCCATTACGACAAAACCGGGGATTATGCCGTGTTTGTCACCTTGCTGCGTCAATCAGGCATCAGTCAAGCAGCGGTCGAAAGTTTGCAGGATGCGGCATTTTACGAACAAACCAATAATGTGCACCAAGCACGCGGCAAATTACGCGATTTCCTCAGCAAACTCCGGGAAGAAGAAAGCCGATGCAGCCGCCATGCGGTGTTATTTCTGCCTGCCCTGAAACAACGTTTCGCGTGGGTCAACGAAGACAAATTACACCTGCGTCAAACGGCGGTAGCGTGGGTGGCATTGGAACATGGCAACTTGTTACGTGCTTGCATCTACGGTTTTGAAGCGTTCATTACCAAACTGACGCAAGAACAAGGCGGTAAGCCCGATAGCTTCGATGAGCGTAAATACACTAAGGATCACTATGAAACGCGCAAACCGTCAGCAACGTGGAGTGATTACAAACTGTTGCGTGAAATCCGTAACCAGCTTGCCCATAGCAGTACCCAGCGCAATGCCGACGTGGTAAAGGCTGTATCAAACCGTGCGGAACTGACCCGTACATTGCATCAGATTTTCACCATCTTGATTCCTAAAACCCACGGCTAACTGACAAGCTTGTCATTGCCGACTTCTTCCCCTGTTTGCGGCATGATTACCTGAAGAAAATCCTCCCCTAACCCCTCCTTTTACAAAGGAGAGGAACAAGAAAGTGGCACTTTCCAGCCTCCCCCTTTGCAAAAGGGGGATTGAGGGGGATTTTCTTCAACATCAAACAGGGGACACCATGCAAACACTGCTCGACATTATCGCCACCATCCTCGACCCGCTCGGTATCGTTATCGGGCTGATTCTCGCCATTCCAGTATTTTGGACGTGGTATCAAGTGGTGTGGGGCAATCGCCGCCGTTACCACCACTACCTGCAAGCCATCCGCACGGCTCCGGGCAATCGCCCTGCCATCCTCATTATCGACTTGTTGCCGGGGCGCAATATCCGTGCGGCAGTGGAAAACCATTGCCAGCAACACGCCAACTTACGCGACATCCCGCGTGAACGGGTTTTTTACCTGCAACGTGACGGGCTGGGCGTGTATCAGCTCGATGCGTTCAAAGCCAGTGTGCGCCAGCAAGTCGGGGAAATGTACGCGCAAGGGGTTGACCGCATCCACTACTTCCACGCAGGCCCCAGCATGGCAGCGGCAATGGTCGGCGCGGAACTCAGCAACGGTTGCCCGGTATTGTTGTATCACTATGAAGGCAACGGTTATCACGGGTTTGGCTTGCTGAAACTGCCCGCCTCACCCGCGTTTAGTGGGGTGGAATATGGCGGATAGTCAACGGGTGTTATACCTCGCGGCGTATGACGTGAGTGATGCGGGGCGGCTGCGGGCGGCGTTGCATTGCGTGCGGGCGTATGCCACGGGCGGGCAAAAATCGGTGCATGAAGTGTGGCTGACCACTGCGGAAAAAGGCGAGTTGCTGGGCGATATGAGCTTTATTCTGCATGACGCTGATGACAGTTTCCTGCTGATTCGGCTGGATGCGCGGCAGACGGTGCATACGCTGGGGCTGGGGGTCGTGCCGGTTGACCCGGATTGGTTTTATTTGGGGTGAAGAAAATCCCCCTCAGTCCCCCTTTTTCAAAGGGGGAAGCCAAGAATCGAGTATCACCTTCTTGTTCCCCCCTTTGAAAAAGGGGGGTTAGGGGGGATTTAACGGAGGTAACGATGACGACGTTATATATCGACCATAAGAATGCTGCGTTGGCAGTGGAAGGCGCAACGTTGG
>JBEUIR010000341.1:0-2826 GCA_040415395.1 Candidatus Thiothrix namsaraevi | reverse complement strand
GGGTTCTGAGTGGCAGGTGCTGGCGCTGTGCTTACGGTTTGGCTTGCGCCAATGCCTTATCCCACGCGCTGACTTCTTTGGAGCGGTCTTTGTGGATGCTGTATTGTTCCAGAATGCCAGTGTGTTCAGTGTCCGCGAGTTGGCGGTCAATCGCCACTTCGTAACCGGCGTAATCCTCCAAAATCACGAAGGGTTCGGTGGTGGCGCGTAAGCGTTGGTAGAATTCTTCAAAGGTGTTGAAGCGTTCACCATTGAGTTTTTCGACACCGAGTGAGGGCAGGTCATGAAACCCTAAATTGCTGGAAGCTGCTAGCACTTGCGTGACGCTAATATCATCTTTTTTCTCTTTGTCTTTGCGCTCATCGTAGTCTTCACGGGTTTGACAGCCTTCGTAAGCATCGGTGGCGACGAACACAAAACCACCGTAGATGACGTAGCGCGGTTCTTTGTCATAGGTGTAGTTGCTTTCGTCCGCTTTATCCAATGGTAGCTTGATCTGTTGGGGGGTGCCATCGCGGACAATATCGAGGGTAAGCGTATCACCGATTTGATGCAGATCGAGGTAATGCCGGAAGTTGATGGTCTTGCGGGCAGTCAGGGCGGTCGTACCGTCATCGTCAATCTTTTTGCCGTCAATGTGGGTGATAACATCGTTTTCTTGCAGGACTTTTTCGGCAGAGGTGTTGGCACACACTTTGCTGACCAAGACGCCGCTTTGGTCTTCTTTCAGTTGGTGTTTTTGTTTCAGGCTGGGGCTGAGCAGATTTTGGGTTTCCACTGAAAAGGTGGGGAAACCGTCGTATTTGCCATCGGCTACGTCGGCGAGAAAGCGGTTGATCATCACGGTGGGGATGATGTAGCCGATGTTTTCAGCACTTTCGTCGGACTTTTGCATGACCATGCCCGCCACTTTGCCGTTAATAATCGCAGGGCCACCGCTGTTGCCGGGGTTGATGGCGGCATCAATTTGGATGACTTGGTAAGACAAGCCGCTGTGCACATAAGGCATGTATTCGATGCGTGACACAATGCCGCGTGTGGTGCTGAGCGTGTCGCCGCCAATGGGGAAGCCATGCACCATGATTTCTTGGTGGATGTCAGGCAATTCACCTAGGGCGAGAGGCTTGCTTTTGGAAAAGAAGGTTGCGTCTTTGACTTTGAGTACCGCAATATCCATTTCGTGTGAAACGAATTCGACCGTGGCTTGGTAGCGTTTTGGCGTGCCATCGCGTTGGATTTCAACGAAAATATGATCAGCCACCACATGCGCATTGGTGAGGATGCGGTTGTCCGCAATGATAAAACCAGAGCCGCTGGAGGCGAGGCTGTCGGCATTCCAAGGGGAATAGCTGTTTTGTGACTTGCTGGTGACGTAAATTTTAACGATGGAATTTTCCAGTATGTCTTTCGCGGCAGTTTCATCCGCCAAAGCAGGCAGTGACAGCAGCAGGAATAAGCTAGTCAGCCAGTAAAGGCTGGTGCGACGGAGGGTGTTAAACAAGATTGGCATAACTGTGGCTCAAGCAGGCAAATAAATGACGTTGTATTGTAGTGTAAAATCGACACAAATGGCGATTTTCCATGCATAAATAAACGGTTTTGGGTTTGCCATTATACTTCTTGCGGGTCATTGTGCAGGGCAGTGCGATTGATTACCCTCTAGGGTATTACCCATAATAGGATACCAACATGACTCCACAAACCATGAACGAAGCCGAAGAGCTGTTAGTGAAAGCCTTAGCGGGCGAATTGGAGGGCGACACGTTCATTCAGCAATTGATGGAAGTCACGCTCTTTATGCCGATTTACGAAAAGCACCAGATTGGCGGTTTACAACCGACCACCAGCGATCAAGCCGTGCCGCTGACGCTGGATGATGACGCGGGCAATAAGATCCTGATTTTATTTACCAGCCCGGATCGTGCCAAAGTATTTGTGCGCGATTTCCCCGGTTACGGCGGCGGTTTGCTGGCGGAATTTAAGTGGATTATTGAGAAAGTCGGGGTGGGTTACAGCATTTCGATCAACCCCGATCATGAGTTGGGGATTGATCTGGAAGTGGGGATGTTGCAAAACCTACACTAAATATTGCGACCAATCGTGGTAATCCTTGCCGAACACGAAGAAATGTGGGTTCAGCATGGATTCTTTAGTGTTGTAACGCAGCGGTTGCATGTTGGTGCGGGTGAAATGCCCACCGGCTTCTTCCACAATAATTTGCGCAGCAGCGGTGTCCCATTCGGAGGTTAAGCCGAGGCGTGGGTAAATATCCGCTGAACCTTCGGCAACGCGGCAGGCTTTGAGGATGCTGCCCATTACCGCGTATTCGTGTTCACCGATGCGTTCCAAAAATTGCGGCATGATCGGGTCACGGTGCGATTTGCTGCCCATGACTTTGAGTGGTTTACCGGTGGTGCGGGTGCTAATCGGGAACGTTTCCCCGTGCATTTGCTTGAATGCGCCACCGCCTTGGTGCGCAAACCAGGTTTCGTTTAAGGCGGGGGCGTGAACGACACCGAGAATGGGGGCGTGATTGTGTATCAGTGCAATTAGGGTGCTGAATTCGCCATTGCGTTTGACGAATTCGCGGGTTCCATCCAGCGGATCAACCAGCCAGTAGGTTTGCCATTGGCTGCGCTCGCTAAAGGGCAGGCTGGCGGATTCTTCGGAAAGCACCGGGTATTGCGGGGTGAGTGCCGTTAAGGCATCGACAATGTGGTGGTGGGATGCCATATCTGCCGCCGTCAGCGGGGAATCGTCGGCTTTGTGTTCCACCGTGAAGTCTGGTGAGTTGTAGACTGCCATGATTTTATCGCCTGCTGTTTG
>JBEUIR010000340.1:0-2839 GCA_040415395.1 Candidatus Thiothrix namsaraevi | reverse complement strand
ATGAATCAGGGTGTAACGCACCCATTCCACCGGCAGCAGCACCAGCTTGTAGTTGAGGTTGATATTGCCACGGGTGGAACAGCTTCCCCAGCGCGTTTCTTGCCCCTTCACCGTGTAACGGTTGCAATACAGCCCGGTTTCTTGCATAAGCTGGAATAGCATTTGTCCCAGATGCCTGTGGGCATACTGTTTTGTCCACTCGCGCAGCACGTAACGGCAATGTTCCGGGTTGCTGACCGCGCCGGAAAGGGTCAGTGTGCCGTCATCCCCCAGATCGGTGGCAATGTTGTGGCGGTCAGTCGGCATGTATACCAGTCGGAAACGTTCGCCCGTGAGCGGAAACTCAAGGTATTCAGGCAGGGTAGGCGCATCCACCAAGGGTGCGGTATAACGTTCCACCTTGGGCAGGTTGTCCGTAATCCAGTCCAGTTTGCTATGAATCCAGTCACGTAACTGCTGCTCACCCACCCCGACCGGTTGTGTCACCACCAGCCCCTTGTCAGCCGATAAATTCATCCGCATGTATTTCGCCCGCGCTGATTGCCGTACCTGATAATCCAGCACGCGCCCATCCACCAATGTCAACCGTCCCATCCTACTAATCCTTCAATCGTGAGAATCCTCTTGCAGAAAGTAGATTCTACCCCGCAACCCGCCTAAAATCCCCCTTTTGCACACACCCGAAAAGAGTCTGATGAATATTCGCCAACTGCTTGATGATCGTATTACCGCCGCGCTGCACACCTTGGGCGCACCTGACACCGTGACCGCCATTGTAAAACCGTCCGCCCGCCCCGAATTCGGCGACTACCAAGCCAACGGCGTGATGGCAGCCGCCAAGCAGTTGAAAACTAACCCGCGAGAACTGGCAACGCGCTTGCTGGAAACGCTGGATTTGTCCGATCTCGCCGACAAACTCGAAGTCGCAGGCCCCGGTTTCATCAATATTTATTTGAAGAATGGGTGGTTGAGTGAAACCGTAGGTCGGGCTTCAGCCCGACAACCCACCCCCAACTCTCAAACCATCGTCGTCGATTACTCCGGCCCCAACCTCGCCAAGGAAATGCACGTCGGTCACTTGCGCTCCACCATCATCGGTGATGCCGTCGCCCGCGTCCTCGAATTCCAAGGCCACACCGTCATTCGCCAAAACCACGTCGGTGATTGGGGAACGCAATTCGGGATGCTGATTGCACACATGGTCAGCATTGCCGAGCAAAACGGCGGGGTGAGCGGCGTCGAACCCCAACTCGCCGACCTCGAAACCTTCTACCGCGAAGCCAAACAGCGTTTCGATGCCGAACCCGCTTTTGCCGATGCGGCGCGTGATTACGTGGTGAAACTGCAAGCCGGTGATGCGGAGTGCCATGCTCTTTGGCAGCAATTCATCGACATTTCCTTGCACCATTGCGAAGAGGTTTACGAGCGTTTGGGGGTTTCCCTTACTCGTGCGGATGTGATGCCGGAAAGTGCCTACAACGCTGATTTAGCCAATATTGTTAGCGAGTTACAGGCGCAAGGCTTACTGGTGGAAAATCAGGGCGCACAATGCGCGTTTCTCGACGAATTCAAAAACAAAGACGGCAGCATTACGCCAATCATTGTGCAGAAAACCGGCGGCGGCTATTTGTATGCGACCACTGACCTTGCGGCATTGCGCTACCGTAGCGGGGTGTTGAACATCGACCGCGCTTTGTATTTCACCGATGCCCGCCAAGCGTTGCATTTCCAGCAGGTGTTTTTGCTGGCGCGTAAAGCGGGGTTTGTGCGCGAAGGCGTGGCGCTCGAACACATGCCGTTCGGCAACATGCAGGGCGAAGATGGCAAGCCGTTCAAAACCCGTACCGGCGGCACGGTCAAGCTGGTGGATTTGTTGGTGGAGGCGGAAGAACGGGCGTTCACCCTCGTCACCGCCAAGAACCCGGAATTGGGTGAAGCCGAACGTCACGACATTGCTCGCACGGTCGGCATTGGAGCGGTGAAATACGCCGACCTGTCCAAAAACCGCAACTCGGATTACATCTTCAATTGGGAAACCATGCTGAGTTTCGAGGGCAATACCGCGCCGTATTTGCAGTATGCCTACGCTCGGATCAAAAGCATTTTCAGAAAAGCGGGCGTGACGCCCCCCTTTGAAAAAGGGGGGCAGGGGGGGATTTCTCTTCAAGAATCCGCCGAACGTACCCTTGCGATGAAGTTGCTGCAATTCACGGAGGCGACGGATAGCGTAGCAAAAGAGGGTTTGCCAAACCATCTTTGCACGTATTTGTATGAGTTGGCGGGCAACTTCATGAGCTTTTACGAAGCCTGTCCGATCTTGAAAGAGGGTGTGGCGGAGGACGTGCGTAACAGCCGTTTGCAATTGGCGAATTTGACGGCGCAAACCCTGCAAACCGGCTTGGGTTTGCTGGGGATTGGGGTGTTGGAGCGGATGTAAGGTTATCAGGCTGCCTTGTGCAGCGTGACATACTCGCGCAGCACCGCATCCATACGGGTTTGCCAGCCATCACCTGATGCTTTGAAAAACTCCACTACCTCAGCACTGTAACGGATAGTTACTGATATTTTGGGTGAAGCCGCTTTGGGTCGCCCCAACGGACGCATCTGTACCCAATCTTCGGCACTGGTCACTTCATACGTATTTGGGTCAGCCGCAATCCCTGCTCTGATCTGCGCATCTTCCGCATCGGTTGGTAACACTGTCCCTACTTTAAGCTTTGGCATAATCGTTAATCTCCCGTTTCGTTGCTGTTCGCAAGCTGATCGCTCGCCAGTTTTCATCCATCTTGCGCGAGATACCCTGTCCTTCAGGTCGGGGAGGGATAGCGCGTCGGCGGTA
>JBEUIR010000339.1:0-2864 GCA_040415395.1 Candidatus Thiothrix namsaraevi | reverse complement strand
GTGTTTAGTGTTTAGTTTGCCACGTCGTAAGATTGGGATTGGCATAGCGTGAAATCAGGATTATGTTGCCCTACGATCAGGAATGAAATGGATGTTGTTTGATGTTTGAAATTGCCTTGTATGAGCCTGAGATTCCGCCGAATACCGGCAATATCATGCGCTTATGCGCCAATACGGGTTGCCGTTTGCACCTGATTCACCCGCTAGGCTTTTCGCTGGATGAGAAGCAGGTCAAGCGGGCAGGAATGGATTATCGCGATCTGGCGGTGGTGCAGGAACACGACAATTTTGCCGCGTTTAACTTAGCAATGCAGGACAAGCGCGTGTTTGCGTTGAGTACTAAGGTGAATACGCGCTATACCGATGTCGCTTTTCAGCCAGGGGATGTATTGCTGTTTGGCCCCGAAACGCGGGGTTTGCCAGCAGCTTTGCTGTTAAGCCTGCCGGAAGAGCTGAAATTGCGCGTGCCGATGTTGCCGGATAGCCGCAGCATGAATCTGTCGAATACTGTCGCGGTGGTGGTGTATGAGGCATTGCGGCAACACGGTTTTTCCGATTTGAGGTAAACTCAACACATGAAACTAATCCGCCGCATCCTCCCCGCTCTTGCTCATGACCCCGGTTGTGTTGCCACCATCGGCAACTTTGATGGCTTGCACAAAGGGCATCAAGCCGTGATCCAGCACGTCGAATGGAAGGCGCAAGCCCTCGGCTTACCCGCCACGGTGATCAGCTTCGAGCCGCTACCCATTGAATTTTTCCGTGTACCACCGCCACCGCGTATTTATGCCTTGCGCGACAAACTGCGCTTGCTGGAAGCGATGAACGTAGAGCGCTTTGCCTGCCTGCGTTTTAACAAGCAACTGGCGAGCATGGAGGCGGAAGATTTCGTGCAAGACATCCTACTGGATGGCTTAAAGGTGCGCTATCTGGTCGTGGGCGATGATTTCCGTTTTGGCAAAGGGCGCAAGGGCGATTACCACTTGTTACGGGCAATGGGTGCAGCGGCAGGGATGCAGGTGGTGGATACGCCTACCTTGTTGCACGCAGATGAGCGCGTCAGCAGCACCCGCATCCGTCTGGCGTTAAGCACCGCAGAATTGGCGCAAGCAGCGGCATTGCTGGGCAAACCGTACCAGATTTCTGGGCGCATCCGCCACGGCGACAAACGTGGGCGCACCATCGGCTTTCCTACCCTGAATATGCGCGTGCCGCAACACATCGCGCTACGCCGTGGCGTGTATGCAGTAAAAGTGTACGGGCTGGGTGAGGCAGTCATCAACGGCGTGGCAAATTTAGGCACACGCCCATCGGTGCATGGCGTAGAAAACCGGCTGGAAATACACCTGTTCGACTTTGCGCAACAGGTGTACGGCAAGCATATTTGCGTGGAACCCCTGGCGTTCATCCGTGACGAAATGAAATTTACGTCACTGGATGAACTGAAGGCACAGATTGCGCGGGATGCGGTGCAGGCACGCGCTCTGCTTTAAACGGCTGCCAATACGTCGGCGTGTGCGTCTTTGCCCAACCGCGCACCGAATACGGTGACAATGCGGGATGCTGCCAGGCTTGCCAGTTTACCGGCGCGGGCATTATCCATCCCTTGGGTAATACCATACAGGAATGCGCCCGCGAACATATCGCCCGCTCCATTGGTATCGACGGCTTTGACCGGATGCGCGGCAATTTCAGTACGCCCACTATCATCCACCACCAACGCACCTTTGCTGCCCAAGGTAATCACCAGCTTGCCTGCATAGGGTTTAATGGCGCGGATTACTTCTTCCAGATCGTCCTTGCCGGTAAACACACTGGCTTCCTCGCGATTGCAGAATAAAATATCTGCACCATCGCCGAGCATTTCATCCACGCCACTGCGGAAAAAACGCACCATCGCCGGGTCAGAAAAGGTCATCGCGGTTTTTACGCCGTGTTCCTTGGCAACTTGCCGTGCTTTCAACGCGGCTGCCCGTGAAATGTCAGACGTTACCAAATAGCCTTCGATATACAAATACTGGGATTGCTTGAGTTCATCCAAGTGCAATTCGGCTTCGGAAAAGTCAGCGGTAATCCCCAAAAACGTATTCATGGTGCGTTCGGCATCGGGTGTGACCATGACCATGCATTTGCCCGTGACACCTTCACACACGGAGCGTACTTGACCAAGGCGGGTATTAACACCAGCGGCGTGCAGGTCATGCATGTAAAACTCGCCGGTTTCATCATTGGCGACTTTACAGGCGTAAAACGTTTTGCCGCCAAACTGGCTCACTGCCACGATGCTGTTGGCGGCGGAACCACCGCTGGCACGTTTTTTCAAGCCGAAGGTTTCGGTTAAACCTGCCAGTAATTGTTGCTGTTTTACCTCATCAATCAGGGTCATCATGCCTTTCTGGATGCCGTGTGCTGCCAAAAAGTCATCTGTCACCTCAAATTCCTTATCTACCAGCGCATTGCCAATACCGAATACGTCGTATTTCATCGTGTCCCCATCAGATATTTACGTGAAAACGCCTTGTACCTTATCCCGCGTCTATTTTCCAGCATTTGCCCTCACTCAAGTGCATTCTGTGCCTTACTCACAGGCTTGCCCCCATACTTATCCACGAAGTTATCCACAGGAAAGCCGTTTATCAGTACCTTGTTAATAGTCATAAATACACTTATGAGACTGTTGTTAAAACCTACAAATGGGCAGTCATTAGCGTGATGAGTATCATTAGTCGGTTAAATAAAGCCGTTTATCTATTAAAACTGTTTTTTAATTCTGGGTTCAGGAACTGCTTAAAAAAGCTGACCAAGAAATTGCCATCGCAAACGGTCGATCTTTTCATGGGATTGGCGGACTAATGATACTCAAG
>JBEUIR010000338.1:0-2869 GCA_040415395.1 Candidatus Thiothrix namsaraevi | reverse complement strand
GATGCAACGCCTCCAATTGCCACTCAGCGTTGACCCGGCGATTCACGAAGGCTTTACAACCGAAACCATTCTCGGATTCGCCAAGGACAAACACGTTGACTTGATCATTATCGCTCACAGCGGCAAAAAAGGCTTTTTAGGCTTTTTGGGTTCGACTGCGAATGCCGTGGTCAGATCAGCCCATTGTGATGTATTGGTAATACGCCACCAGGACAACTAAGCCCAACACTTCGGCAATACCATCGGGTTGCCGAAGCGCGGGAAGTGATTAAACAATGCCCAAAATGGCATCCTGCAACTGTACTGCTGCCACAATGGAAACCGTACCAATCAACAAAACCAAACCGGGTTTGCGGAGGATTGATAGACCATGTGATGCCAAAATAGCACCCGCAAAGAAAAAACCAATCACACCAATGATTAACGCGGCAGGTACTTCGACCCCCATCAAACGCGCAATGCTGAGGAAAATCACCCCGGCAATCCCCGCCACCAGTAGTGCTTTAAGCACTTCCGACGGCACAACACAGTGGGTGCGTGCAACTAAATCGTTCATGCAGAAGCTCCTGCTCAAGATTCTAAAGCCACAGCATAATATAAGACTTTGCTTAAATACAAATTTAGAAAACGCAACCTGTCGGTCAAACCTGGTATTCCTGCGACAATTTGTCGGGTTATACCTGATCAGCCACGAATCTGTTACAGTGTAACCTGATGAGCCGGGGGTGCCTTTACAGGCTGAGATTATACCCTTGGAACCTGATACGGATCATACCGGTGTAGGGAGGCTCCAGCGCTTGCCGTGGAGTTTTTACCCGAACCTTCATGGAGAAAACATTGATGAGCGCAATACCTGCTGCCTTCCTAAAAAAAACCGCTGAACTGTCCAGCGAAGTCACTAAACCGTTTCCCAACTCCCGTAAAGTTTACGTGCAGGGTTCACGCGTCGACATTCGCGTGGGAATGCGTGAAATCGACCAAGACCCCACCGCCGCCAGCTTTGGTGCGGAAGAAAATCCGCCGATTCCGGTCTACGACACCTCTGGCCCGTTCACTGATCCGGCTGTCACGATTAACTTGCTGGAAGGTATCCCCGATGTACGCCTGAACTGGATTTTGGAACGCAACGACACCGAACAGCTCGACGGCCCCACATCCGATTTTGGCCTAGCCCGCCAAAACGACCCGAAACTGGCACACCTGCGTTTCGCCCACCTTCGCGCCCCGCGTCGTGCCAAAGCAGGCAACAATGTCTCGCAAATGCACTACGCCCGCCAAGGCATCATTACGCCGGAAATGGAATACGTCGCCATTCGTGAAAATCTGCGCTTGCAAGAATTACGCGCTGACCCGCGTTATAGCAAATTGTTACGCCAGCACGGCGGACAAGCTTGGGGTGCAAACTTGCCAGCGGAAGTCACTCCCGAATTCGTGCGCAAGGAAGTAGCGGAAGGCCGCGCCATTATTCCTGCGAATATCAATCACCCCGAACTCGAACCGATGATTATCGGGCGCAACTTCCGCGTCAAAATCAACACCAATATCGGTAACTCCGCCGTGACATCCTCCATCGAAGAAGAAGTCGAAAAAATGGCCTGGTCGGCACGCTGGGGCGGTGACACCTTGATGGATTTATCCACTGGCAAAAACATTCACGAAACCCGCGAGTGGATTCTGCGCAATGCGCCCATGCCTATCGGTACGGTTCCCATCTATCAAGCTCTGGAAAAAGTGAATGGCAAAGCCGAAGACCTGACATGGGAAATTTTCCGCGACACGCTGATCGAACAGGCGGAACAAGGCGTGGATTATTTCACCATCCACGCAGGCGTGCGCTTGGCGTATGTACCCATGACTGCTGAACGTCTCACCGGCATTGTGTCGCGTGGCGGCTCAATCATGGCGAAATGGTGCTTGGCACATCACCAAGAAAACTTCCTGTACACCCACTTTGAAGACATTTGCGAAATCATGAAAGCTTACGACGTAAGCTTCTCGCTAGGTGATGGTTTGCGCCCCGGTTCTGCCGCAGATGCCAATGACCAAGCGCAATTTGCTGAACTCGAAACCTTGGGTGAATTGACTAAAATTGCTTGGCAACACGATGTGCAAGTCATGATCGAAGGCCCCGGTCACGTGCCGTTGCACATGGTCAAAGAAAACATGGACAAGGAATTGCAGGATTGCTTTGAAGCACCGTTCTATACCTTAGGGCCGCTGGTTACGGACATTGCGCCCGGCTACGACCATATTACCTCCGGCATTGGGGCTGCGAATATTGGCTGGTACGGTTGCGCGATGCTGTGCTACGTCACCCCGAAAGAGCATTTAGGCTTGCCGAATAAGGAAGATGTGCGCGTCGGGATTATTACCTACAAAATTGCGGCACACGCGGCGGATTTGGCGAAAGGCTGGCCGGGCGCACAAATCCGCGATAATGCCATGTCGAAAGCGCGTTTTGAATTCCGTTGGGAAGACCAATTCAATCTGGGGCTAGACCCGGATCGGGCGCGTGAATACCACGATGAAACCTTGCCGAAAGATTCCGCGAAAGTGGCGCATTTCTGCTCGATGTGTGGTCCGCATTTCTGTTCGATGAAAATTACGCAGGATGTACGCGATTACGCCGCACAGCAAAAAGGTATGCAGGAAAAAGCGGTGGAGTTCGTCAAACTAGGTAGCAAGCTTTACCACGAAGCCTAACGAAAAACGCCCGTCGAAACAGGGGGAATCGATGGGCGTGAAAAACTGAAAGCTTCTCAACCAAGTCACTAGATAAGGAGATTCAGCATTTCGGATTCTAGCGCTTATAGTGCCAAATTGGTCATGATTTATTTTTATGCAAATAAATCAAACTTAATGATAGCTG
>JBEUIR010000337.1:0-2871 GCA_040415395.1 Candidatus Thiothrix namsaraevi | reverse complement strand
CTCAATGCCACCCCCAGCAGCCACAACATTTCACCACTTTCCACTGTTGCACCGGCGGTATCACCGGTACAGCCTCGCAAGCGCTGCTCCATCATCCGCCGCAACAACCAAAATCCCAGCAGTACCGCACCCAAACCGTGTAAGGAAACCAGTGCCACCAGCACCAACGTTGCCAGCGTGAGCCACCACGCCATGGTACGCGGCAAATATTCGGTGACTGCACTGGCTAAGCCGCCCGCCCGCACGTAAGGTGTGGTCAGAAACAGTAACAATATCAGCGCCCGCCCCAACACTGGAGCCAGCAAAATCACCCACCACGCACCGTTTTCCAACACGACCCACAGTGCGGCGAATTTCAGCAACAACAACCCGATCAGGGCGATAGCACCCGCCGCACCGACCAGCGGGTCTTTGAGAATGCGGTGCGTCTTTTCCACATCGCCAAAGCCGCCAAGCCACGCATCGGCACTGTCTGCCAGCCCATCCAGATGCAGCCCGCCGGTAATAGCCGCCCATAACACCGTCACGATGGCTGCCAGCAATACCGCAGCGGCGTTCGGAAACAGCAGCATTGGCAGGCACAGCACCGCACCAATCAACAAACCCACGAGCGGGTAAAACAATGCGGCTCGCCCAAAATCCACCGCTTCCAGTTTGCCAAGGTCTGGCACTGGGATGCGAGTCAGGAAAGACAGCGCCAGCAAAAAGTAACGCAGGATTGAACGCATTATTGTGGCGCAGCCACGGGTTGACCGGCGATTGCCGCTTCCGCAAATGTTGCCATATTGTTATGCAGTGCACACGCCATGCGCAACAATGGCACAGCCAGCGCCGCGCCACTACCCTCCCCCAACCGCATTTGCAAATCCAGCAATGGCTGCAAACCCAAAAAATCGGTTGCCAATGCATGACCCGGTTCAGCGGAGGCATGGCTGAGCAATAACCATTGCCGTACATTCGGCTGCTGTTGCACTGCCACCAGAGCAGCGGCGGTACTGATAAAACCATCCACCACAATGGGGATGCCGCGTTGAGCCGCTCGCCAATACGCCCCGACCAATGCGGCAATTTCAAACCCGCCGACGCAACGCAATGCTTCCAGCGGCGCATTCAGGTGATCGCGATGCACATCGAGAATGCGTTGAATAACCTTCACTTTGTGCGCAATACCGGCAGCATCTAGCCCAGTGCCTGCGCCGGTCGCAACGCTTGGCGCCACATCCAGCAAGGCGCAATACAACGCGGTCGCGGCGGTGGTATTGGCAATGCCCATTTCACCGCCAATAAACAGGTGCGCTTGATGCGCATAGGCGCGTTCGGCAGCGGCGTAGCCTGCTTGCAGTGCAAGCTTAAGCTGGCTGCTGGTCATCGCGGGGGCTTGCGCACTGTTGGCAGTACCGGCACCGGCACGTTGACTGATCAGCCCCGCATGGTTTAGCGGGTCTTTGACACCGACGTCGATGATTTCCAGCGTTGCTCCCAGCTCACGTGCCAGCACACTGATGGCTGCACCACCGTTGAGGAAGTTGTGTACCATTTGCCCCGTCACTGCTTGCGGGAAGGCGGAGACACCCTCTGCCGCCACACCGTGGTCGGCGGCAAAAATACTGATGTGAACCTTATCAGCACGGGGATCTTCACGACCTTGCAGTGCTGCCAAAGTCACCGCCAGCGTTTCCAACCTGCCTAACGCGCCACTAGGCTTGGTGAGTTGTTGCTGGCGTTGTAAAGCAAATTCTCGGTAATGTTCTGTCGCGCTCGCGCAGGGTTCATTCAGCCAATCCATTGAAATTTCCTTTTAATACCTGTGGCAAACCTGCCACCATGAACACCACTGTTTCCAGTTGTGCAGCTAATTGCTGATGCAAACGCCCTGCACTATCGACGTAACGGCGCGTCAACTCGCCCAACGGCACGACACCCAACCCGACTTCGTTACTCACCAAAATGACATGCCCCGGCAATTGGGGGAGCGTATCCAGCAATGCTTGTGTTTCTGTTGACAAACGTCGCTCGTCTTCCAAACACAGCAAATTGGTCAGCCAGAGCGTCAGGCAATCCACCAGTAATACACGTTGCGGGGCAGCATACTGTTGCAGGGTGTGGGCAAGTGTTAGTGGCTCTTCTACCGTGTGCCAATCTGCGGGACGGGTGGCGCGATGATGGGTAATGCGTTCCTGCATTTCGGCATCCTGCGCTTGGGCGGTCGCGATATAAATGACTTCGTGACCGGACTGTTGCGCCAAGGTTTCGGCGTAACGGCTTTTACCGGAACGTGCGCCGCCAAGTATCAACGCTTGCATAATGGTTTCACTCCGAAGCAGCCGTTCTCGCTGCCAATTTTGCGTAGTAATTGGCTGAATAGCTGAAATACGCTCGCTCTTTGTCGGTCAGTTCCCGCGTTTGTTTGACCGGATTGCCGACGTATAAATAGCCGCTGACCAAATGTTTACCGGGAGGAACCAGACTGCCTGCGCCGATAATCACCTCGTCTTCGACCACTGCGCCATCCAGCACGATAGCGCCCATCCCCACCAAACAGCGGTTGCCGATGGTGCAGGCGTGTAACACGGCTTTGTGACCGATCGTGACTTCATCGCCAATCAGCAGCGGGCTACCGTCGGGCGAGGAATACGGGCCGCCGTGCGTCACATGCAGCACCGCGCCGTCTTGCACATTGGTCAAATTGCCAATGCGAATGTGGTTAATGTCGCCTCGCACTACCGCCATCGGCCACACCGACGAACCTTCGCCGAGGGTGGTTTGCCCGCTGACATACGCCATCGGGTCGACGTAGGCGGTCGGGTGCAGCGTTGGGGTGTGGTTTTCAAAAGCTTTGACGGTCATGAATGGCATCCTAGGGGTGGTTTT
>JBEUIR010000336.1:0-2881 GCA_040415395.1 Candidatus Thiothrix namsaraevi | reverse complement strand
TGCACATATACCGATGCGGAACGCTTTTTCTCCTACCGCCGCGACGGGCAAACTGGGCGTATGGCTTCCCTGATTTGGATGGCAGACTGAATGACCGCGCCACAACTGGCAGTGCGCAATCTCAGTGTGCGTTTTCGGCTCAAAACGGGACAGGCGTTGCAGGCGCTCACCGACGTTTCCTTTAGCGTGCCAGCAGGAGAAACTTTGGGGATTGTCGGCGAATCAGGTTGCGGAAAATCCACACTTGCCCGCGCCATTTTGCAATTGGTGACACCCACGCAAGGCACGGTCGAATGGCAAGGCAACACGCTGAATCCGCACGATAAAGCCAGCATGAAAGCCTATCGCCGTGCGGTGCAGTGCATTTTCCAAGACCCCTTGGATGCGCTGAACCCGCGCATGACAGTGGGCGATATTGTGCAAGAACCGCTCCTCGCCTTGCGCCCAGAATTGGGTAAAGCGGCGATTCGTCAACGTGCTGCTGATTTATTGCAAGCGGTGGGCTTGGAAAGCGGAATGCACCACCGTTATCCACACGAATTTTCCGGCGGACAATGCCAGCGGATTGGGATTGCGCGGGCGTTGAGTGTCGAGCCGCAAGTGATCGTGTGCGATGAACCGGTGAGTGCGTTGGATGTGTCGATTCAAGGGCAAGTCGTGAAGTTGTTGGCGGATTTGCAGCGTGATCATCGCTTGACCTTGCTGTTTATTTCGCACGATTTGCGGGTGGTCAGAACTTTGAGTCAGCGGGTGCTGGTATTGTATTTGGGGCGAATAATGGAAATCGCGGATACGGCGCGTTTGTATACCGAGCCGTTACACCCGTATACGCGCCTATTGCTGGCGGCCATTCCGTTGACCGACCCGCAGCAGGAGCGGGAGCGGTTGGCACAAATTCGCGTGGGAGTAGGGGAATTGCCTTCGCCACTGAATCCGCCATCAGGGTGTGTGTTTCATACGCGCTGCCCACAGGCAGAGGCAAAGTGTCGGGCGCAAGTGCCTGCGTTGCGGGAGGTGGCGCAAGGCAGATGGGTGGCGTGTCATTTTCAGGATTCCGACCAATAGCATCGTCACTCGTCAGAAGTTGGCTGCCTCAGTAAATGCGCTGTGGCAAAGTGTACTGGTTGAGCTTATCAACACAATAACTTACAAAAATTGATCAATAAAAAGAGACTAACCATGAAAAAAACACTTGCCATTGCATCCTTGCTGCTTTCCCTGTTCGTATCACCCGTGGTGTTGGCGGAAACCGTTAACATCAATACCGCAGATATTGCTGCGTTAGATACACTCGATGGTATTGGTGAAAAAAAGGCTGAAGCGATTGTGGCATACCGTACTGAACACGGTGAATTCAAGACCTTGGAAGATCTGAAAGAAGTCTCCGGCATCGGTGATAAACTTTTTGATAAAATCAAGGATCAGATTGCGTTGACGGATGCAGATGCCGCTGCAACCGACAAAACTGCAAAAACAACTGATGCGCCCAAAGCTGACAAAGCTGAAACCGACGCAAAAACGGATAAAGCGGCTGCGAAAGACGAAAAAGCCGAAGCTGCGGATAAGGTTTCCGATAAAGCCGCTGTAAAAGCCGATAAATCGTAAGCGATTTTTTGTTACCCTACGGCAGGCGTAAATGTTATTTACGTCTGTCGATTAACGAGGGCGAACATGCAACAAATGACTAAACATATTTTGGTGACGGGCGGCGCGGGTTATATTGGTTCACATACCTGTATTGAACTGCTTGCTGCTGGTTTTCAGGTGGTGGTGCTGGATAATCTGTGTAATAGCTCCCCCGAAGCGTTACGCCGTGCCGCAGCACTGGCTGGTGTTGACCACATTCCATTTTTTGAGGGTGATATTCGCGATGCAACGCTGCTTGGGCGTATTTTTAGTGAGTATCAAATTGACAGTGTGATTCACTTTGCTGGCTTGAAAGCAGTGGGGGAATCAGTCGAAAAGCCGTTGGCTTACTACGACAATAACGTCGCAGGCACGGTGACACTGTTGCAAGCCATGCAACAATACGGCGTAAAAAACATCGTGTTCAGTTCGTCCGCCACGGTGTATGGCGATCCGCATACCACGCCGATTCAGGAACATTTTCCCTTATCCGCCACCAACCCCTACGGGCGTTCTAAGCTAATGATTGAGGAAATCTTGGGCGATCTTTACAAGGCAGACCCTGAGTGGAAAATCGGTTTGCTGCGTTATTTCAACCCGGTCGGAGCGCACAGCAGTGGACGAATTGGTGAAGACCCGCAAGGTATTCCCAATAATTTGATGCCTTATATTGCGCGAGTAGCGGTCGGTCAGTACGAATACTTATCGGTATTTGGTGGCGATTACCCAACGCATGACGGCACTGGGGTGCGCGATTACATTCATGTGGTGGATTTGGCGAAAGGGCATGTGAAAGCCTTGGAAGCGTTCCAACGTGGCGATGTACCTAACTTACTGGTGGTGAATCTCGGTACTGGGCAAGGCTATTCGGTGTTGGATATGGTCAACGCCTTCAGCGCTGCCAGCGGGCGTGATGTGCCATATCGCATTGTGGCGCGGCGTGCAGGTGATATTGCGTGTTGTTATGCTGACCCCGCATTAGCAGAGCAATTAATTCAATGGAAGGCGGAAAAAGATCTGACAGACATGTGTCGGGATACGTGGTACTGGCAAAGCACTAATCCGCAGGGCTATAATTAAAGCTTGTGTGTCATAAGTTCCGATGGTCAACCCTAATTTGAGCTATATTCCTGTTGTCTGTGGATTGCTTACGTTCATTCAGAATGCATTAGCGTAAGCGACCCCAAGGAATTTATTGTTCAGTTAGATGCTGATTAGCAAGGCTAACCCCTTATCCCACACTTTGAAATAGTGC
>JBEUIR010000335.1:0-2897 GCA_040415395.1 Candidatus Thiothrix namsaraevi | reverse complement strand
ACCGACACCCGCGCCAATATCCTCTACGTCAACAGCGCGTTTGAGGAGCTAACCGGCTATTCCCGCGACGAGATTTGCGGGCAAAACGAATCGGTGCTGTCCTGCAAAACCACCCCGTTGGAAATCTACCGCAACCTATGGCGCACCATCCAAAGCGGCAAAGAATGGCGCGGCACGCTGATTAACCGCAACAAAGCGGGCGAACGCTACCTCGCCGAAGTCACCATTGCGCCCGTGCTGGATGCTCAGCGCAATATCACCAACTTCCTCGGAATGCACCGCGATATTTCGGTTATTCACAATCTGGAACAGCAACTCAAACACCAAAAAATCCTCTCCGACACCATTTTCGACCTCGCCCCCGCCATCGTGGTGCTGCTCGACAGCAACCGCAATATCCTGATGGATAACAAAGCCTACAAACGCCTCAAAGTCGAATTCGGTACAATCGAACCCATCCACCTGTTCCTCGACGCGCTCAAAGATCGCCTGCCCTCGCTTGACGGTGAAACCTTCGACAACTTCCATGACGTGCAAATCCGTTTCGACGCGCCTAATGGCAACGAATGCTGGTTCACCCTTTCAGGCATTCATGTCGAAGAACTCGACGATGCCGCCAAAAACTATTTCGCCTTAACCAACAGCGGCGGGCATTACCTGCTGTTGGTTGCCACCGACATCACTACCCGCAAAGCCGAGCTGGAACGCGCCCGCATCCAACACCTCAAAGTGCAAATGGCGGAGCAAGAACTCACCAGCAGCATCCGCGAAACCTTAGCAGGCGCAATATTCCAACTGGAAACCCCGCTCAACGTCATCCAAGCCGCGCTGGTCATGCCGCCCTCTTCCATCGAAGCCTTGTACCCGGTGCTGCAACAAGTGTTGGAATCGTCTTATCGCGCTATTAATGCGATGCGCATGGCAATCCCCAGAGCCGAACACGGCACGTATTCCTTGGTCAACATTAATCAGGTACTCAAAGACTTAC
This sequence comes from Candidatus Thiothrix namsaraevi, assembly GCA_040415395.1. GTDB lineage: Bacteria > Pseudomonadota > Gammaproteobacteria > Thiotrichales > Thiotrichaceae > Thiothrix > Thiothrix namsaraevi. Next base: position 1,909 of record JBEUIR010000335.1, on the reverse strand, counting down.
TGATTATTGCGACTGACCGAATGCTTTCCGAAGGCGTGGTCGTCGACTGGCGACCTGAACCTGTCCTGCCTGCGCTCATGGGCAACGAAGCCTCCTTGCGGCGCATGTTCAACTACCTGCTCGACAATGCCCTGCTCGCCCTGCACGAAGCGGGGCGCGTCTACCGCGAATTGCGCATTCACACCCGTTTGCACGACGACAGCATTAGCGTGGAAATCACCGACAATGGCATTGGCATTCCCCCCCCACAACGCCTGAAAGTGTTTGAACCCTTCCACAGCGGCTGGAAACGCGGCAATGGCAATGTCGGCATGGGCTTGTGCATGGCGCAAGAAATCGTCAACAACCACAGCGGCAGTATCAGCATTGACCCCGATTACCCCAACGGTTGCCGTATCCGCGTTAACCTGCCCCTAAAAGCCAGCAACGGGGGGATGGAATGAGCCACGACAATGCGCAATTGCAACAAACCTTGAACTTGCTGGAAGACGAACTTGCCTGTATTTACGCCGTCAGCAAGGTGTTAAGCCGCTCCCTCAACCTCAAGGAAACCTTGCGCGAAGTGTTGCGCGTACTGCACGAAGAAGGCCAGCTCGAACACGGCATGGTCAGCCTACTCGACGGCGATAGCGGCGATTTATTGCTGCTGGAATTGCACCGTGCTGACAAACTCACCGTGGAAAATGTGCGCTACCGGGCGGGCGAAGGCATCATGGGGCTGGCGATTGAAATGGATAAGCCGCTAATTATCCGCAAGTTAGCCGACGAACCGCGCTTCCTCGACAAACTCGGCGTATACAACCCAGTGTTGCCGCTGATTGCCGTCCCCATCCGCGCCCGTGGCAATGAAATCGTCGGCGTATTAGCTGCACAACCGCCTGCCGAATTGCATTTGCTAGGCGAACGCCGCCGTTTCCTCGAAATGATCGGCAACCTGATCGGGCAAAACGTAGTCCTTGCCAACGAAGTCGCCAGCGACAAGCAGGAACTGCAAAAAGAACGCGATTCACTGCGCCGCAAGGTCAAAGGCGAATCCGGTTTCGCCAACCTGATCGGACGCACCCGCGTGATGCAAGTGGTGTTCGACCAAGCGCGGCAAGTCGCCAAATGGAACACCACGGTACTCATTCGCGGTGAATCCGGCACGGGTAAAGAGCTGATCGCCAACGCCATCCACTACCATTCACCCCGCGCCAATAACGCTTTCATCAAACTCAACTGCGCCGCATTACCGGACAATTTGTTGGAATCCGAACTATTCGGACATGAAAAAGGCGCATTTACTGGCGCGGTCAGCCAGCGCAAAGGGCGTTTTGAGCAAGCCGACGGCGGCACGCTGTTTCTGGATGAAATCGGCGAAATCACCCCCGCGTTCCAAGCCAAATTGCTGCGAGTGTTGCAGGAAGGCGAATTCGAGCGCGTCGGCGGCAGCAAAACCTTGCACGTCGATGTGCGCGTGATTGCCGCCACCAACCGCAATCTGGAACAGGAAGTGCGGGCGGGCGAATTCCGCGAAGACCTGTATTACCGCCTCAACGTGATGCCGATCATTATGCCGCCGTTGCGTGAACGGCTGGAAGACATCCCCGACCTAGCCCGCTTTCTGGTCAATAAAATCAGCAACAAGCAAGGGCGACCGCTGGACATTGGGGACGGCGCGATTCGGATACTCATGCACCACGGCTGGCCGGGCAATGTGCGTGAACTGGAAAACTGCATGGAACGTGCCGCGATTCTCAGCACCGATGGGCATATCGACCAGCAGGTCATTCGTTTGACGGGGCTGGATAGCCAGTTTCTGGCTGATGATGGCGGTGGTGGTAGAGACGCAAAATTTTGCGTCTCTACGGGAGGCGCGGGTAGCGGCAAACCGAAGGCGGATTTGAATGACCCGGATCTGGACGAACGT
>JBEUIR010000334.1:0-2898 GCA_040415395.1 Candidatus Thiothrix namsaraevi | reverse complement strand
CTCGTCCAGCCCAAGGTAATCGCGTCGAAATCTTTTTTGTTCAACGATTCCAGCATCACCGGCCATTCTTGCGGGAACGGCTCTAATTTCACCCCTGCCCGTGCATACAAGTCCTTCAGCAACAACACCATGCGCTTGGTGTCTTCATTCGCCTCAAAGTACGTCAGCTTGAATTCAAATGGCTTACCCGCCTGATCTTCCAGCAAACCATCGCCATTGCGGTCTTCGTAACCCACTTCCTTCAGCAATGCCTGCGCTTTTTCCAGATTGAATTCCCACGGCTGCAAGCTGGGGTTGTGCTGCTTACTGGTATTGCTGAACGGGCTAACCGCTGGTTCGGCGTAACCGAGGAAAATATCCTGAATCACCCGCGACACATCGGTCAAATGTGACATGGCTTGACGTACCCGCTTATCCGCAAAGCGCGTGGGCTTACCGCCGCGCTCCTGATTCCAGCCAATGTAGCTATACCCTGCCACGGGCGGCATATACTCAAAGTTATGGCTTTTCTCCATAATTTGCGCGTCATTTTTCAAACTGGCGTATTCATTCGGGCGAGCGCTATACGCATCAATTTGCCCATTGCGGTAGGTGGTCAAACGCGCACTGTCATTCTGAATAATTTTCCACAACACGCGGTTAAACGGCGGCTGCACATCGCCCCAATAACGTTCGTTACGCACCAACTCCACACTCCCCGCGTCCGGTCGCCAGCCCTTCGGGTCGCTCATGCGATAAGGGCCACTGCCCAGTAATAAACCTTTGGATTCATTGAACTCTTGCGGCTTTTGCAAATACGGCTCGTAAAAATGCTTCGGCAAAATGCTCAAGCCGCCTGCCAAATCAAATGCCTCAAAATACGGCTCTTTGTAAACAAACACCACTTCGTATTTGCCATTCGCTTTGACTTCTTTGATTTTATCGAGGTAAGCGCGTTGACGCGGCGCTTGAATCGCCTCGGTCATAATAAATTGGAAGCTGAACACAATGTCGTCCGCCGTCAGCGGCACGCCATCGGAAAACGTCACGTCATCGCGCATCTGAAAGGTAATCGTTAAACCATCCGGGCTAACTTGCCAGCTTTTTGCGATCAAACCTTCCCATGCCAGCGTATCGGGGTTGCGCGTCACCAAACTTTCTAGCACATAACCCTGCACTTCCGACGCATACGCATCGCCGGAAACCAGTGGCGTCAACGTTTTGAGGTTAGTGCCAAACGCCTCCACCGACCAATCGCCTTGCGCATAATCCGGCTGTTGTGTCATGGCGTGAGCGCGTTGGAAAGCGGGGGCAATGCCGGATACTGTACCCGCGTCAGCGCTCGGTTGACGCACTGCGCCACTGGCTAAGGCGGCCCGCAATTCGCGAATGTCTTTCGCTTGTTCCGTCATGGTGGCTTGCACGTCACCTAATTTCAGCCATTGCCGATCAATCTGGTACATGGTCAACAGCATCAACACGATCACCAAGGTGATCAGCACATACAACAAGCCGTTGGTGGCACTCGATCGTTTTTGCATACGCTTGTTCATTTACTGCATAATTCAGGGGATTACAGCATAACATTAACGCAACAGGAGTTCACATGGGTTTTCTGACCGGCAAACGCGCATTGATTACCGGGGTCGCCAGCGACCGTTCCATCGCCTACGGCATTGCTGCCGCCATGCATCGCGAAGGTGCGGAACTGGCGTTCACCTACCAAAATGACAAATTGAAAGGTCGCGTGGAAAAATTCGCGGCACAATTCGGTTCCAGCATCGTGATTCCCTGCGAAGTGGCAGACGATGCCAGCATTGACGCCGCCTTCCAACAATTGGCTACCCATTGGGATGGCTTGGATATTGTGGTGCATTCCATCGCATTCGCCCCCAAAGAGCAGTTATCGGGCAGTATCGTGGATAACACTACCCGTGAAGGTTCAAGCATTGCCCACGACATTAGCGCTTACAGCTTCTTAGCACTGGCACGTTACGCGAAACCGATGATGGCGGGGCGCAATGGCTCAATGTTAGCACTAAGCTATCTGGGTGCGGTGGCAGCGATTCCGAACTACAACGTGATGGGCATGGCGAAAGCGAGTCTGGAAGCAGGGGTGCGTTTCATGGCAGCCGATTTGGGACCGCAAGGGATTCGCGTGAATGCGATTTCCGCAGGGCCTATCCGCACGTTGGCAGCATCTGGTATCGCCGGTTTCCGCAAGATGTTGGATCATTTTGAGAAATACGCACCGCTGCGCCGTAATGTGACCATTGAGGAAGTGGGCAATGCGGCGGCATTCCTGTGTTCTGATCTGGCATCGGGGATTACGGGTGAAATCACTTATGTGGATGGCGGTTGGAATATCCTTGGCATGTCAGGTTTAGGCGAGGAATAATCATGCGTTTAACACCCTATCGCGGCTTATTGCGACATATTTATGTGTTATTGATAAGCAGCTTACTCATCAGCGCGTGTGGTGGCGGGAGTAATTCCACCACAGCGGGACAAGCTAACCTCTCTAATAATGCGAGTGACCAAACCCCAATCATTGCGCCCGTTCCCGCCCCCATCCCCCCACGCATTACCAACGCACGCGGTGCTTTGCTGGACAACGGCGAGTTACGTAAAACCAACAGCATTACCGACAGCACGCAAGCCATCCGTGAAGCAGCGGATAGAACGCCTGACGTCATCCCGCTGTACGCTGTCAAACAATACCGCCTGACTTACCTGACGCCTGATAAAGCAGGCAATCTCATTACCGCATCCGGCATTGTTGCCGTACCCCAAAAACCAGCGGGCGTAAAAAGCCCGTTGCTCAGTTTTCAACACGGTACGATTTTTTACGACCGCGATGCACCCAGTAATGACACGGATGCGAAATCCCCCGTGAATATTTTAGCGTCGCTGGGTTAT
>JBEUIR010000333.1:0-2914 GCA_040415395.1 Candidatus Thiothrix namsaraevi | reverse complement strand
GGTCGCCCCGTGTACGTGCTGTGGTAAATCGGGTCTTTGCGGTGGGTAATGCGCTCGATGGTAAACACCGGAAAGCTATCAATCTCATTGTAATAGCCGGTATGGTCGCCATAAGGCCCTTCAGGAGCCATGTCATCGGGGTAAATATGCCCCTCCAACACAAATTCCGCCGAGGCAGGCACTTGCAAATCCGAACCGATAGCTTTCACCAATTCCGTCCGCGAACCGCGCAACAACCCCGCAAACGCATATTCCGACAAGGTATCCGGCACAGGCGTAACCGCACCCAAAATCGTCGCCGGATCAGTGCCAATTGCCACCGCAATCGGAAACGGCTTACCCGGATGCGCCTGTTGAAACTCGCGAAAATCCAACGCGCCGCCGCGATGCGACAACCAGCGCATAATCACGCGGTTTTTGCCTAACACTTGCTGGCGATAAATCCCCAGATTCTGGCGTTTCTGATGCGGACCTTTGGTAATCACCAATCCCCACGTAATCAGCGGTGCGGCATCCCCCGGCCAGCAATGCTGAATCGGCAGTTTGCTCAAATCCACCTTATCGCCTTCCACCACCACCTGCTGACACGCGGCACGGCTCACCACTTTCGGTGCCATATCCAGCACTTTGCGGAAAATCGGCAGCGCATTCAACGCATCCTTAAACCCTTTCGGCGGATCAGGCTGCTTGAGCAATGCCAGCAATTTGCCGACTTCACGCAAGGCTTCGGTGGATTCTTCACCCATCCCCAACGCCACGCGGCGCGGTGTGCCAAACAGATTGGCAAGTACCGGCGTGTTATGCCCTTTGGGATTTTCAAACAGCAAGGCTGGGCCGCCAGCACGCAATACGCGGTCGGCGATTTCGGTCATTTCCAGATACGGGTCAACTTCCACGCTAATGCGTTTGAGTTCACCCATTTTTTCCAATTGTTGGATAAAGTCGCGTAGGTCATGGTATTTCATGGCAAGGATAATAACGGAAATCCGCGCCGAGCGGCTATGGGCGTGCGTATAATCGGGTTTTTTGCAGCGCGATAGGCGACACGATGGCACAAGAACCCGATCTGAGTTTGCGGCAGCAGCCGTTGTTACGTTATTGGCTGGCAACCCGCCCCGCGTTTCTGGCGGCAAGTGTCGTACCGGCGGTGGTGGGCGCGGCAGCAGCTTGGGCGCAAGGCTATGCCTTGCACGGCTGGTTACTGGCGTGGACAGTGCTGGCGGTGATGTTGGTACACGCGGGCATGAATGTGTTGAACGATTACTACGACGAGCAAAACGGTACGGATCGGCGCAATACCCAACGCTTGTTTCCGTTTACTGGCGGCAGTCGCTTTATCCAGAACGGCGTATTGAGCGCGGGTGAAACCTTCGTGTTCGGCGCGTGGTTGCTGGCGGTGGCGATGCTGATTGGCATTGGGCTGGCATGGCAAAGTGGTATGGATTTGCTGTGGATTGGCTTGGCGGGTTTGCTGATTGGTTGGGGCTATTCCGCGCCGCCGTTGAGTTTGAATAGTCGCGGCTTGGGCGAGCCGACGATTGCCTTGAGTTTTGGCATTATCACTCCGTTGGGCGCGTGGTTTGTGCAAACCGGCACGTTGGCCTGGTATCCAATAGTGATCAGTTTGCCCTTGTCGTTGTTAGTCATGAATATTTTGTTGATCAACCAGTTCCCTGACCGTGAAGCCGATGCTGCCAGTGGTAAGCACCATTGGGTAGTACGCTTTGGGGCGGATGTGGCAGCGAAGGTTTATGTGGCGGCAGTTTTGCTGGCAACATTGTTACTGGTGGCGTGGGTGATGCTGGATGTGTTGCCACCGATGGCGTTGCTGAGTGCCTTGCCATTGGGGATTGCGTTGCGGGCGGGTTTGCAATTGGTGGAACACGCGCACGCGCCACACCAGCTCGAACCGGCGATTAAAATGACGATTGGCAGCGCGGTATTGCACGGGGTGCTGTTGTCCTTGGCGTTATGGCTGGTATAGTTCGCGCATGAATCCAACTACCTTTGATACCACGGGCTTTGCCCGCGCTTATGCCGCCCCGTTACGCGGTGAATTCCGCCATTTACCGGAAGATTTCATCGTCGATGAGCAAATGGAAATTGCCCTCACCGGCAGTGGTGAACATTTGTGGGTGCAAGTCCGTAAAACCGGCGCGAATACCGACTGGGTGGCAGGGCAACTCGCCCGCTGTGCCGGTGTGCCTGCCAAGGAAGTCGGTTACGCGGGGCTAAAAGACCGCCATGCCATCACCACGCAATGGTTTAGCCTGCAATTGCCCGGTATGGCTGACCCGGATTTTGCGGCCCTGCCCGCTGAAATCGAAATCCTCCAGCAACAACGGCATGACAAAAAGCTACGACGCGGCGCGTTGGAAGCCAACCGTTTCATCCTCACCTTGCGGCATTGCAGCGGTGATTTCGCTGAAGCGGCTGCAATTTGCGAACAAATCAGCCAGAACGGGGTTCCCAATTACTACGGCGAGCAGCGTTTCGGGCATAACTTCGGCAATTTGCGCAAGGCAGAACGCTGGTTTGCCCAAGGTGTAGAACCGAAGCAACGTAACCAGCGCAGCTTGTATTTGTCAGCAGCGCGTTCGTGGATTTTCAATAATGTATTGGCGCAACGGGTCGCAGACGGAACCTGGAATCAGCGCGTGCCGGGCGATGTGTTTATGTTTGAAGGCGGCAGCGCCTGGTTTGCCGACGACGCCAGCGCGGAATTGCCTGCACGGTTGGCAACGCAAGCCATCCACCCGACTGGCGTCTTGTGGGGACGCGGCGAATTGCCCACCGCAGTCGAAGCACGCGAGTTGGAAGCCGAACAAGCCGCACGTTTCCCGATCTTTTGCGCGGGGCTGGAAAAGCAGGGGCTGAAACAGGAACGCCGTGCTTTGCGTGTCAATGTGGGTAC
>JBEUIR010000332.1:0-2919 GCA_040415395.1 Candidatus Thiothrix namsaraevi | reverse complement strand
TATGAAAAAAATTACGATTATCGGGGCGGGTTTTGCTGCCCTGAGTGCTGTGCGTGAATTACGCAAACACGACAGCAGTGCTGAAATTACGCTGGTTGCACCGCTGGCAGAATTGCATTACCTGCCGGGAATTATCTGGATTCCGAATGGCTTACGTACCCGTGAAAATTTAACCATACCGCTGGGCAATTTTTTCCAGCGCATGAAGGTTAAGTTTCACCAAGGCAATGTCACGGGGCTGCGCGATGGCGGGCGAATTGTCGAAACCGACACTGGCGACATTGCTAATGATGGTTTAATTATCGGCTCTGGCGGGCGCTTCCTCAAAAAATTGCCGGGGATTGAACATTCCATTACCCCTTGCGAAGGCATTAGTGCGGCGGAAAAAATTCGCGATCGTTTAAAAGCCATGCAGGGCGGCACTATCGCTGTTGGTTTTGCAGGCAATCCGAACGAACCTAGCGCGATGCGCGGCGGGCCGATGTTCGAGTTCCTGTTCGGCATTGATACCTTGCTACGCCAGCAAAACCGCCGTGACAAGTTTCATCTGGTGTTCTTCAGCCCAGCGCCACAACCGGGTAATCGCCTTGGCCCCAAAGCCATGTCCGGTTTGCTATCCGAAATGGGCAAGCGTGAAATTGAAACACACCTTGGTCACAAGATGAAAAGTTTCAGCGCCGAGAAAGTCACCACCGAAGGCGGCGAATTCAACGCGGACTTGATCCTGTTTATGCCGGGAATGACGGGCAATTTGTGGTTTGATAACACCACCCTGCCCCGTTCTGCGGGCGGTTTACTCAAAGCCGACAAGCATTGCAAGATCGAAGGCTGGGACAAAGTTTACGTCGCGGGCGATTCTGGCAGTTTTCCCGGCCCCGACTGGATGCCGAAGCAAGCGCACATGGCGGATTTGCAAGCGGCAGCGGCGGCGAAAAACCTGCTCGGCGAATTGAACGGCGGCGCGACGGATGCAACCTTCAAGGTTGAGCTGATTTGCATCGTCGATTCGGTGAACAAAGGCACGCTGGTAGCGCGGACAGAAAAGCGTTCACTGGTGCTGCCATCATCCCGCGTGTTCCATTGGGCAAAACGCGGCTTTGAATGGTGGTATTTGCGCCAGTACCGTTAATGCTCAAACGCAGACGGCTTATCAAACGAAAAACCGTGCTCAGTTGGAGCAGCGGTAAAGATAGCGCTTGGGCGCTGCATCTGCTGCAACAAGACCCCAGCATTGAACTGGTGGGGCTGTTTACCTTGATTGAGCAGAAACACAACCGCGCATCCATGCACGACACCCGCATTGAAATGTTGCAACATCAAGCGGATGCCGCCGGTTTACCACTGGAATTGGTCGTGCTACCCGACGAATGCAGCAATGAGCAATACGATGCCGTGATGCAGGCGTACATCGCCGCCGCTGCGCGTAACCGTGTGGAATGCATGGCGTTTGGCGATTTGTTTGTGAGTGAAATTCGTCAATACCGCGAACGGCAATTGCAAGGCAGCGGTATCAGCCCGCTGTTCCCACTGTGGGGTATGTGCACCCGATATTTGGTTGAAACCATGCTGGCTGCGGGATTACACGCCCACATTAGCAGCGTTGACCTGAATAAACTTCCCGCACACTTGGCAGGCAAACGCTGGTCTAAAGACGTGATTGCAGGCTTCCCGGATGGCTGCCACCCTTGCGGCGAAAACGGTGAAATTCACACCGTAGTTGTGGCTGGCCCGATGTTCAATAAACCCATTCCAGTGAGTGTTGGCGCGGTTATTGAACGGGATGGGTTTGCCTACGCCGATATTATTCCGCAAGGTTCAGGAGTTTAGCCGTTGTTATTGCAGCCCACTCACCACCAAAACCCTTTTCCTTTTTTTGCTGTGGATGCCGCATTTTCTGAGGAACAGTGCGCCACGCTTGAGCAGTTATTTGTGCAAGACAGTGAGTGGCAGCATCGGGATGGCGCATTTTATCGTTGTTCATTGCGCGACGTTACTGCGGAGATTCCGGCAACGTTTCATGCCGACATACTTGCTCGAATGCGTGAAATTACCGGCTTGCCACTCGTGGAACGTTTTATGGTCACGGCGCAACGAATGCTGCCCGGACACGTCATTGGTATCCACAGTGACCGCCCGTTCTTGGGCTATGAAATTGCGCGGTTGGTGGTGCAACTCAATCAGCACTGGCAAGCTGAACATGGCGGGGTGTTGGAATTATTTACCTCACCAGAGGGCGAAGCGGTCTTCACGGTTAACCCTGAACACAACAAAGCCTTTGGCTTTTTGCTGCACCCGAAGTCTTATCATGGTGTCACAGAAGTTACTCAGCCGCGCCAAACCGTGGTCTTCAATTTCTGGCATGTCGCCAATACGCCCGAACTTGAGGCGCACATTAAAGCCTTGTTTGCCAACCTGCATTTCTCGGAGTTACCCGCTGCACTTGATCCGATTGCCACCGATGCGGAAGCAAGTTTGCCTGAAGAGGTGACATATCGGGCAGGTACGGCGGCGATTGCGCTGCATCGTTGGGGCTATGACGCGGCAACGGTTGTGAGCGGATACCAGTACTGTGCTGGGCTGAATGGTGGCGATACGCACGATGCAGAAACTTATGCAGCCGTGCGACTTGCGAATTGGGTGGCGTACTTGTATCGGGATTCGTTTGATCTGAGTCGCTGGGAAATCTTGCGCGGCGAATTGGAGGGAATGGAAAGGTTTACGCGCCTGCTGCCGACTTGGCAGCTTTGTTTGCCGGAGTGGAGTTAGCCACACAATCCCGCTAAATTCCGCCAAGGCACAACCTGTGCCACTGTCCGCTGTTGTGCCTGTTCCCCACCGTAGACCAGTAAGGTTTTGCCTTCGTTGCCCGTCAATTCCTGCCAGAACTGCAAGCCTTTGAACTGGTCTTGGCTCAGGGTT
>JBEUIR010000331.1:0-2922 GCA_040415395.1 Candidatus Thiothrix namsaraevi | reverse complement strand
GCCCGCTGGAGTTTATCCGCCTCCCACACATCATCCTGATCACAAAAAGCGTAATACTCCGCCTGAATTTCCTCACGGCAACTAAGCGATAAAAAATTAGCCACAAATCCCCGTCTAGGGCCTTGCACAATAGATAAGCGCCCATTGAGCCATTTTGACCTATACTCTGTCAGAATCGAGGGAGTATCATCTTGCGAGCCGTCATCCGACACCCACATACGCCAGTGCGGGTAAGTTTGGGTAGCCACTGATTCCAGTTGCTCACTCAAGTAACGCTGACCATTATAAGTACAGAGCAGGATAGCAACCGTTGGGATGGCACTTCTGTTCAAGAGGCAATAACTTCTTTTCACTATAAAAAACGCATGAAATATACCCTGTTCAAGCTGACCCTGTATACCCTGCTGTTGCTACTTAATCTCGTGTTAGCACGCTGGCTGGCAGAATGGCTGCTACCCGATGCACACGCCCACCCTGCCAGTAAGTATCTTTGGCAAGTGATGGTTTATTTGCTAATTTTTTTCTATCTGCGCCTACTAACCCGACGTATGGTGACGACCTCGGAAACTTGGCTGATACTCAAAGGTAGCGTGATTGCATTGATCATCAACTTCGCGCTGATGTCACTGTTGAAGCAATCGGATCAATATTCGCGCCTGATCATCCTGATGTTTTTTAGCCTTAATCTGCTGCTGCCTATCTGGATTTATTACCTGAAGCGCCGCTGTCTGCAACACCCGCTATTGCGTGAAAAAGTGTTGCTGATCTGTGACGAAACCGCGTGTGCGGACTCTCACCAATGGCTAAAAGCCGACAACCCGTTTGGTTTTGATGTTGCTGCCACCGTGAATATCAACCACTATTCCCCCGAAGGGTTAGAATCCAAAGTCGGGCAAATCTTAGAAAAACAGCACTTTTTTGCCACCATTATCATGCTGGAAAATACCGGCATGGAACGCATGTTTCACCTCATGGATCAAATTCAACACAAAGTGAAACGCATCCTACTGGTCCCACGCATGACCTCTTTGCCTATGTTTAATGCTGAAGTGTTCAACTCCATCAACCAGAAAGGCTTGATTTTCTTTGTCCGCAACAACCTCTTAAGTGACAGCGACCGTGCGTTTAAACACATCTCAGATTTCATCTTGGCGCTCCTGCTTACCTTGACGCTATCGCCATTTTTGTTTGGGCTGTATGCCTGGGTCTGGCTGGCAACCGATGGCAAACCGATTTTCAAACAAAAGCGTATCGGGCAGAATGGCAAACTGTTTAAAATTTACAAGTTCCGCACCATGCGTGCCGATGCTGCCGAACAACTGGAAAAAATCCTTGCCGCCGACCCTGCTGCACGGGAAGAATGGGAACGTGACCGCAAATTAAAAAACGACCCACGCATTACCCGTGTGGGGCAATTTTTACGGCGCACGTCGCTGGACGAACTCCCGCAATTGATCAATGTCGTGCGTGGGCAAATGTCACTGGTCGGTCCACGCCCCATCATTGCGGAGGAAATCGTTGATTACGGCGAATACATCGACTATTACCAGCAAGTCAGACCGGGCATCACCGGTTTGTGGCAAGTCAGCGGGCGCAATGAGCTAAGCTATGCCGAGCGCGTCCAGTTGGATGTCTGGTATGTACGCAACTGGTCACTGGAACTGGATTTAATCATTCTCACCAAAACTTTTGTGGCTGTCCTGTTACGCAAGGGCAGCTATTAAATGAGCAAACACGAGACGTATACATGCAAAAACTAACTTGTTTCAAAGCCTACGACATTCGCGGCAAGCTGGGCGACGAACTTAACGACGATGTGGCTTACCGCATTGGGCGGGCGTATGGGGAATTCATCGGTGCAGGCAAGCAAGTCGTGGTCGGCGGCGACGTGCGCTTGACCTCCGAAACCTTAAAGCTGGCGTTGGCTAATGGCTTGCAAGATGCTGGCGTGAACGTCATCGACCTCGGCATGACGGGTACGGAAGAGATTTATTTCGCCACCTTCCACCTCGGCGTGGATGGCGGCATTGAAGTCACCGCCAGCCACAACCCGATGGATTACAACGGCATGAAGCTGGTGCGCGAAGGTTCACGCCCGATCAGCGGCGACACGGGGTTGAAAGACATTCAGCGCATGGCGGAAGAAAACAACTTCCCGCCTGTCACGCAACGCGGCGCACTCACGCAGCAATCGTGCCTTGCCGATTACGTGCAACACTTACTCGGTTATATCGACCTCAAGGCAATCAAACCGCTGAAACTGGTGGTGAATGCGGGCAATGGCGCAGCGGGTCACGTCGTGGATGCGCTGGAAGCCGAATGCCAACGTTTGCAAGTGCCGCTTACCTTCATCAAAGTACACAACGAACCGGATGGCACATTCCCGCACGGCATCCCCAACCCCTTGCTGCCGGAAAACCGTGCCGATACCCGCGATGCGGTGTTGGCGCACAACGCCGATATGGGGATTGCGTGGGATGGCGATTTTGACCGCTGTTTCCTGTTCGATGAAACCGGCGAATTCATCGAAGGCTATTACATCGTCGGCTTGCTGGCGGAAGCGTTTTTGCAACAGCATCAGGGTGCAAAAATCATCCACGATCCGCGCCTGACGTGGAACACGATTGACGTGGTGCAAGCGGCAGGCGGCGAGCCGATTCAATCCAAAACCGGACATGCGTTCATTAAGGAACGGATGCGGCTGGAAGATGCGATTTACGGCGGCGAAATGAGTGCGCACCACTATTTCCGCGACTTTGCGTACTGCGACAGCGGCATGATCCCGTGGTTATTGGTGGCGCAATTGATGAGCGTGAAAGGGCAAACACTCTCCACGCTGGTGAGTGAACGCATTGGCAAATTCCCGTGCAGCGGTGAAATCAATTTCCATGTGAGCGATGTGAAAGCGTGCATCGCGGCGGT
>JBEUIR010000330.1:1803-2956 GCA_040415395.1 Candidatus Thiothrix namsaraevi | reverse complement strand
CTCCCACCGCAAGTGGCACCGCAAACACCACCAGCCGCTGGCAGTACCCAACCCTAATGCCAATACGCCAGCTTCCTGCCCACCTCATCAACCAAATCGCCGCTGGCGAGGTGGTTGAGCGCCCCGCGTCGGTGGTCAAGGAATTGCTGGAAAACGCGCTTGATGCGGGTTCAACCCGTGTCGAGATCGACATCGAACAAGGTGGCAGCAAACGTATCCGCATCCGCGACAATGGCAGCGGCATTCCGCATGAGGAATTAGCCTTAGCGCTAAGTCGGCACGCCACCAGCAAAATTGCCAGCCTTGACGATCTGGAACACGTGCGCAGCCTCGGTTTTCGTGGTGAAGCCCTGCCCAGTATCGCCTCGGTTTCACGCTTAATTCTTAGTTCCCGCCACACTGATGCACCCCAAGGGTGGCAACTGTTTGGGGATGGGCAAGAGGTTTTCGACGCGCCTGCACCCGTGGCACACGCCACCGGCACAACGGTGGATGTAGTCGACCTGTTTTTCAACATCCCCGCACGGCGCAAATTTCTCAAAACCGAAAAAACCGAATTCGGGCATATCGAAGACATGGTGCGTAAAATCGCCCTGAGCCGCTTCGATGTGAGTTTTGAACTCAATCACAATCAAAAAAACGCCCTACGCTTACGCCCGGCGGAAGATCGCAGCGGCGCAGAACGGCGCATTGCCGAGATTTGCGGCAGCACGTTTGTCGAGCAAAGCGTGTATCTGGACTACGAAGCCGCTGGTTTGCGCTTGTGGGGTTGGGTTGGCTTGCCCACCTTTTCACGCTCACAAGCAGACCTACAATATTTCTACGTCAATGCCCGCAATGTACGTGACAAACTGATTACCCATGCTGTGAAACAAGCGTATCAAGACGTGATGTATCACGGGCGACACCCCGCTTTCGTGCTGTTTCTGGAATTGAACCCGCAATTGGTGGATGTGAATGCACACCCCACCAAGCAAGAAGTGCGGTTCCGCGAGGGGCGGCTGGTGCACGATTTTTTGTTTCGTACTTTGCATCAAGCATTGGCGGATATTCGACCGGGAGATGAGGGAACCTCACCCTCTAACCCCCTCTCCTTGACAGGAGAGGGGGAACAAGAGCAGCCTGCTTTGCCACCTCCCTTTTCCTCCCCCTC
>JBEUIR010000330.1:0-1703 GCA_040415395.1 Candidatus Thiothrix namsaraevi | reverse complement strand
GATGATATGCCACCACTGGGCTACGCTATCGCGCAGCTCCACGGCATTTACATCCTCGCGCAAAACGCCAGCGGCTTGGTGGTAGTGGATATGCACGCCGCGCACGAACGCATTACCTACGAATACCTCAAGCAAAGCATGGCAGCCGATGCACTGCGCTCCCAACCGCTGCTCGTGCCCGCCAACCTGAATGTGAGCCGCAAGGAAGCCGATTACGCCGAGCAACACGCCGACACCTTCCGCACCCTCGGCTTTGAGCTGGATCGCATGGGGCAGGAAAAGCTCACCATCCGTGCTGTCCCCAGTCTGCTGAAAGAATCTGATACCGAAGCACTGGTACGCGATGTGCTCGCCGACTTGATTACGCACGGCGCAAGCAATCGCATTCAGAATGCCATGAATGAAATCCTCGCAACGATGGCTTGCCACGGCTCAGTCCGCGCCAACCGCAAACTCAGTATTCCTGAAATGAACGCACTCTTACGTGACATGGAACGCACCGAACGCAGCGGGCAATGCAACCACGGTCGCCCGACTTGGACACAAATGTCGCTGGAACAAATCGACAAACTGTTTCTGCGAGGTCGCTAATGCACAAAGCGATCTGCATTATGGGACCAACGGGCACAGGCAAAACCGACCTTGCGGTAGCATTACGCAAACACTTTCCTGTCGAAATCATCAGCGTCGATTCCGCCCTCGTGTATAAAGGCATGGATATTGGCAGCGCCAAACCCGATGCCGCCACCCTAGCAGAAGCACCACACCGCCTGATCGACTTTCTTGACCCTGCACAACCCTATTCCGCCGCCGAATTCCGCACCGATGCCTTGCGTGAAATGGCAGACATTACCGCAGCCGGACGTATTCCGCTGCTGGTAGGCGGCACAATGCTCTATTTTCGCGCCCTCGAATACGGTCTGTCGGAACTGCCAGAAGCCGCCCCTGCCATTCGCGCCAAGCTGGAAGCGGAAGCTGCCACTCACGGCTGGCAAGCGCTGCACGACCGTTTAGCCCGCATTGACCCTGTGGCAGCACAACGCATCCACCCCAACGACCCGCAACGCCTGCAACGCGCTCTGGAAGTTTTTGAACTGACAGGAAAATCGTTAACTGAATTGCAACAAGCGGCTTGGCATGATGCCTGCCCTTACCAATTATTAAAAATTGCTTTGATCCCCGAAAATCGGGCATGGTTACATGCACGTCTTGCACAACGCTTCGACCAGATGTTGGCACACGGCGTGGTTGACGAAGTGCGCCAACTCTTGATGCGTGGCGACCTAAATACTCACCTGCCCGCTATAAGAGCCGTGGGTTATCGGCAAATTTGGGATTATTTAATTAATGAAATAGACTACAATCAAATGCGCGATCGTGCTATTGTCGCTACACGGCAGCTTGCTAAACGTCAAATGACGTGGTTGCGATCCGAGAAAGGCATTATTAGTTACGATCCCCAAGAACTTAACCTTTCATCGGTCATCAGCAACGCTTCAACGTTTATTGGCGGATGAACGGATACGTCCGACAAACAGGCATTCTGGTGAGACGATAGAACTGATAAGCTTTTAGGCGTCGAAGGAAACAAGCGACTGGCTCACGACCACCCCCTAGCATTAGGTGTGAGACCATAACAACCACAAACCTGATTTCCACCGAATTCTTGGGCGACGACGGCAAACCGATGAGCGTGCAAGATT
>JBEUIR010000329.1:0-2979 GCA_040415395.1 Candidatus Thiothrix namsaraevi | reverse complement strand
CCGTGGAATGCCGTTGCGCCACTCACCTCCAGCTTGTCGCCGTAATCCGCGCCGAATTTACCAGCAGCACGGGCGCGTTCGCGTTGCGCATTCATTGCCGCTGCAAACCCGGCTTCGTCCAGCTTGAGATTGCGTTCGCGGGCAATATCGCCCGTCAAATCCACCGGGAAACCGTAAGTGTCATACAACTTGAACACAGTTTCGCCGTCAATGGTATCGCCGGACATGCCCGCAATCGCTTCTTCCAGAATCTTCATGCCCTGTTCGAGGGTTTCGGCAAAGCGGCGTTCTTCTTTTTCCAACGCCTGTTCGACCAAAGGCTGGGCAGCGGCAAGTTCAGGGTAAGCTTTGCCCATTTCATCCACCAATGGCTGTACCAGCTTGTGGAAAAACGGTGCTTCCATGCCCAGTTTGTAACCGTGACGGATAGCACGGCGAATAATCCGGCGCAACACATAACCACGCCCTTCATTCGAGGGCAATACCCCATCCACAATCAGGAAGGAGCAAGAACGAATGTGGTCAGCAATGACCTTCAATGACGGACTATTCGGGTCGGCATTTTTCGCCAGCTCAGTGCCTTTTTTGAGCAATGTTTGGAACAGGTCGATTTCGTAATTGCTGTGAACGCCCTGCATCACCGCCGCCAGACGCTCCATCCCCATACCGGTATCAACGGAAGGTTTCGGCAGCGGACGCATTTCGCCATCCTTGGTGCGCTCGTATTGCATAAACACCAAGTTCCAAATCTCGATGTAACGGTCGCCATCCTCTTCAGGCGTTCCCGGTGGCCCGCCCCAGATATGTTCGCCGTGATCGTAGAAAATTTCGGTGCAAGGCCCACACGGCCCGGTATCACCCATCTGCCAGAAATTGTCGGAAGCATAACGTGCTCCCTTATTATCGCCGATACGGGTAATGCGATCGGTTGGCACGCCGATTTGCTGCGCCCAAATGTTATAGGCTTCGTCGTCGTCTGCGTAAACCGTGACCCACAGCTTGCCTTTGGGCAATTTCAGCACTTCGGTGAGGAATTCCCACGCATAGTGAATGGCATCGTGTTTGAAATAATCGCCAAAACTGAAGTTACCGAGCATTTCAAAAAAAGTGTGATGCCGTGCGGTGTAACCGACGTTTTCCAAGTCGTTGTGCTTGCCGCCCGCACGCACGCAACGCTGCGAAGTCGTCGCACGGTTGTAGGCGCGTTTATCCTCGCCCAAAAACACGTCCTTGAATTGCACCATGCCTGCGTTAGTGAACAGCAAGGTCGGGTCATTGCCCGGTATCAACGAGCTGGACGGGAGGATTTCATGGCCTTTGCTGGCGAAAAAATCGAGAAAATGTTGTCTAAGTTCGGCAGTATTCATTGAAAAGCAGCTTTAATCGCGTCGGTATAAAAACCGCGCCCAGCAAGAAATCGAGATTGCCGGGCGCGTTCCTTGTAATCAGCCGGGATTTCCCCGCCAAATTTTTTGATCCGTTGTTCACAGGCCAGATCGTGCCAGTCGACATCGGCTTCTGCCAATGCCTGAGCAGCCGTGGCGTCATCCACGCCATGCTCACGTAATTCATAGTTAATCCGCTGCGGGCCACGCCCCCGCGAGATTGACGAACGGACAAAAGCAGCCGCGTAACGGGCATCATCCAGATAACCCAGCGACTGCAATTTATCCAAGAGCGCGTTCAGGCTGATAGTATCGCACTCGCAACGCTGACGCACTTTTTGCGCGAGTTCTTGACGGGAATGCTCACGCTGCGCCAACAAGCGCACCGCTACCGTTTCACATTCCCGCCCATTAGCCATTGTTAACTATTACACCACGTCGTCAAGACCGGCATCGCTGTCGGCTTCTTCGGTAACGGTGGCGGCAAAACCGGGCGCATTCATGCAAGCTTCGCGGATAGCTTTTTCAATTTCAGCCGCCGCTGCCGGATGCTCTTTCAAGTAATTGCGGGCATTGTCCTTGCCTTGACCGATTTTGTCGCCTTTGTAGCTGTACCATGCGCCAGCTTTGCCGACCAGCCCTTGCTTGACACCGAGGTCAACCAATTCGCCTTCGCGGGAAATGCCTTCGCCGTACAGAATTTCAAATTCGGCTTGTTTAAACGGTGGCGCAACTTTGTTCTTGACCACTTTGACGCGAGTTTCAGAGCCGGTAATTTCCTCGCCCTTCTTAATCGCACCGATGCGGCGAATGTCGAGACGCACAGAAGCGTAGAATTTCAGCGCGTTACCGCCCGTGGTGGTTTCCGGGTTGCCGAACATCACGCCGATTTTCATCCGAATCTGGTTGATGAAAATCACCAAGGTGTTGGAACGCTTGATATTACCGGTAAGTTTGCGCAGGGCTTGTGACATTAAGCGTGCTTGCAAGCCGACGTGGGAATCGCCCATATCGCCTTCGATTTCCGCTTTGGGGGTCAACGCCGCTACCGAGTCAACCACCACGATGTCGACCGCGTTGGAACGCACCAGCATATCGGCAATTTCCAAGGCTTGTTCGCCGTTGTCTGGCTGGGAAACCAGCAAATCGTCAACGTTAACGCCGATTTTTTGCGCATAAATCGGATCAAGAGCGTGTTCCGCATCAATGAACGCCGCTGTGCCGCCCATTTTTTGGCATTCGGCAATCACTTGCAGTGTCAGAGTGGTTTTGCCGGAAGATTCCGGGCCGTAAATTTCGACGACACGTCCCTTGGGCAGGCCGCCAATGCCAAGGGCAATATCCAGCCCCAACGAGCCGGTGGAAATCACGTCGATGTCGCGGGCGGCACTGGAGTCGCCCATGCGCATCACAGTGCCTTTGCCAAACTGACGTTCAATCTGGCCTAGGGCGGCGGCGAGGGCTTTCTTTTTGTTCTCGTCCATGCGGACACTCCTTTTAAGGGTAAATTCTGTGTGGGTGGTAGGAAAGCGGGGATTATTTCATAACGGGTCGCTGCAAGCCAATGCCGAAAGATGAACGTCGGGCATTTATG
>JBEUIR010000328.1:0-3018 GCA_040415395.1 Candidatus Thiothrix namsaraevi | reverse complement strand
ATTGCCCACTCTATTTTGATTAACACCTTTTACATCGGTCAGCCAATGCGATACAAAAAAAGTCGAATGTGGGTCTATTTCTGGGTTAGTCGCTTTTAAATCGGTAAAAAACCCATGCCATTGATCAACAAACCAGTCATCAAAACTTAAAACGATACCCCCGCGCTGCATGGGTTCTGCCATTACCGGTGCGGGTACTAAGCCCAATAGCAACACCAAACCCAACAACCTGTTTAAAAAATACTGCATAATTTCTCCGATTCCATTACCACTAAAGCCCTCTGGCTGTTTAGTAATGTAGACGAATAAGATTCAGTAATGCCGCGCACGCGGATAACTGGATTAATCATGCCGATAAGCAGAGTTAAGCGGTTTGCCATTAAAAACAGGTCAAAACGCAGCATAAAACCAGTTATCGCAAAAAAATCTCACCTCGTCACAAAAATGCTAATCTCAACGAGCAATCCACCAAAATAACAACAATAACCAAACAAGCAACGTTGAATGCAAAGACACCCCCTTCATCTGCTGATCATAAGCCTGCTTAGCCTGCTGTTAATCAATGGCGTGTCTGCACGTGAACGCAGTGCCAACCCCTTACCAATACCCCCACTGGCTGGTTTCAAACTTGACCCTGACACGGGTTTGAAAGTGTGGCGCTTAGGCGGCAGTGCAGCGGAAATGCAGCAGCAATGCCCGCACCCGGAAGGTGAAGAAGTCATTACGCTGTTACATGCTCAGCACTTTTACAGCCGCACCTCACCCGCCAACCGTGACGAAACCCATGCCCTCAGTTCCGGTGGACAAAGCAAACCCCATGCGGCGTTATGGCGGCTCAACGACAAGCAATTGGTGGCGTGGGTTCCTGCGGCTGATCCCGCTGCACACCTGCAACAGCGCCAATTATTGTGGGATAAACAAGCAGCGAATGTGTATTGGTTTACCTCCGGCAATCGCCTGATGCGTGCCAGCATTGATTTTGCCAGTTACGAAACCCGCACCGAAGTCTGGAATACCTTTGCTGATTTCGCCTACATCACCTTTGGTTTCGGCGAAGGCAATTTCTCCGATGATGGCAAGCGTGTAGTGTTAACCGGAGAGGCAAAGGACGGCTCAGGCATTTACCTGCAACCCTACGACGTTTCCCGCAAACAAGCCCTGCCTTGGCGCAAAGTCGCGGATGACGAAAGCGCCTTCGATTGGGCAAGTGTTGACCCCACTGGCGAATATGTCGTGTATGCGCAGCACACCCCGCAGGAAATCACCGCTGTCATACCGTTTAGCGATGCGGCTAATGCCAAACCGCGTAGTTTGCTGGACGATGTAAAACACAGCGACTTGATCCTCGATAAGGCGCAGCAGGCATGGTGGGTATACGGCAACTGGCGCGGTTTGTTTGCCGTGCGGCTTGCGGATGGGCATTCCAAACGTATCTGGCCGGTACAGGATGCCGGGGATGCGGAAGACGTCCCGCCCAGCTATAACGCTTCTGGGCATGTCGCACGTATTGCAGGCAAACCCGGTTGGGTATTGCTTTCCCGTCAGCAGAATGGCGATTTGTATTTGGTCGATAGCAGCGGCAAACAAGCGGCGCATTACGTGGGTAATTCCCGTCACGGCCCCGGCGAAGTGAGCAACTACAAGCGTGAAGCCCGCGCTGCCAGCTCCTTTTCGGGGCGTTACTTGTTTTTTGTGTCGGATTACTACGCCCATGCCAAACGCGGCTATGACCCCGAACCGGAGCCGGGTACGGCTTACCTCAACCTGATTGAACGCGACCAAGAGCCATAAATCATGCGGACTGTCATTCTGGGCTTGTTTGCCCTGCATTTCGTTTTTCTCGCTTATCTGAACAATGTGTACATTGCCGGGTTGCCCGTGCGTTCGTTTCTGATTTTGCTGGCAGGCGGTTTGGTAATCATGCGCGATTATGGCGTCATGTTCCGCTTGGGGTTGGTGAGTAAGGTGTATGCCTTGTTGGCCATGCTCGGTTTGCTGGTGTCATTGGCCAATAACGTCTCCCCCGGCAGTATTGTCAATGGTGAGTTGAAATTGCTGCAATCCTACTTGATGGTGTTGGTAGCTTTTTTTGTGGTGGAACAATACGGGTTTCGGATGCTGGCTTACCTAGTCATCGGGATTGCGCTGCCATCGGCATTGGTGGGCATTATGCAGGGGCTGGAGGTGCAGTTTGCGTGGAAATTGCATGGCATGTTGATGGGGGTTCAGAACAAAGAATTGAGTGATGAAATCCAATCACAAATTACCGAAGCCTTGCAGCGCCCGCCGGGTTTGAGTTTGTATGCAATACCGCAAACTTACATGCTCTTGGGTGCGTTGATTTTGAATTTGTATCTGGTGCTGCAAAACCGTGATAACCCACGCATACAAGCTGTCGCGGTGGTGGTCAGCGTGATACTGATCGGTGGGATTTTTGCGTCAGAAACCCGTTCGGCGATGGGCGCTGCGTTATTAATGCCTGTACTGATTTATGTGTTTTTATTTCCAGCGCGAGTGTTGCCGATTGCCGGTTTGCTGGTCTTGTTGGGTGGAGTCGCCGCCGTGTTGTTGGCAGATAAAGCAGGCTTGGATTCGCGGCTGGTAAGCCTAGATGATGCCTCCGCCGTGGGTCGCGGCACACTCTACAAATATGGCACGGAATTATTCCTGCAACAGCCGTTTGGTTACGGGTTCAATTTTGATACGGTGGAATATGCCGTGAACTATTTTATCAATGACAATAATCTGTTCCGCTACGAACCCAATGAAAAAGCGCATTACATTGTGCCGGTACACAATTCCATCCTGAATTTGGTGCATACTTTTGGGTTTGCCGGGATATTGCTACTGGGCTATTACGTCTACCGGCTGATTGGCTGGAGTTGGTATCGGGCAGTCTTTATCATGGGTGCATTTGTAAACTCGCTGTTTCACAATGCGGGTATCCTCAGCAATGACTTGTTTATGGATATAGTCATTGCAGTGATGGTGTATGAGCTGTATCGCCAACGCACGCTT
>JBEUIR010000327.1:0-3020 GCA_040415395.1 Candidatus Thiothrix namsaraevi | reverse complement strand
GGTGGTGGGAATTGTTGGTGCTGGGGCAATACCTTGGCATGGGGCAGCGCACCACGTTTGGGTGGGGTCGTTACCTGCTGGTGGATGCGGAAGGTGGGCAAAGTTACCGGCGGGTGTTTCCGGCGAGTTCCTTGCTGATGTTGGCGCAAACCGAAGAGAACCTGAGCCAGGCGTGGGCGTATGTGCAGGCGGGGCAAGACATTCCCGATGGTTTGGTGGATGAGCCGGAAGTGGCGCGGTGGTATTTGCCGGATGATGAAGACGATGATGCGGTAAGTACAGACGCGGATGCTGAGGAAGCTATGCCCAGCAGTGAGTTGCCGTTGGAGCAGTTGCAGGCGGATTTGGAGCGGGTGTTACACGGCACGTATGCGCCACCGGCAGCGCAGGGTTATTGGTTGCCGAAAGCCAGTGGCGGGGTGCATTTGTTGGCGGTTGCGCCGACGTATGATCGGGTGTTGCAGCGGGCGGTGCAGCAGGTGTTGGCGCATACCTTGGGGGCTTTGTTGGCGGCACAGCGGGAGGGGCGGGATACTGATCCGGGTCAGGCGATTCGTCAGGCGTGGGCGGAGGGCTACCGTTGGGTGTATGAGGGCGATATTCAGGACTTTTTCGGCAGCATTGATCTGGAACGGTTGCGCGGGCGGCTGGTAGCGGTTTATCACAACGATCCGGTGGTGGCGGCGATTGTGGGTTGGTTGCGGGCGGAAGTGGTGTGCGTGGGTGAGCCGGTGTCGCGGGTGCGGGGTCTGCCGTTGGGGTCGCCGTTGAGTGGCTTGCTGGCAGAGTTGATGCTGGATGATTTCGATCATGATATGGCGGCGGCAGGTTTTCGGTTGGTCAGGACGGCGGATAAGTTTGTGGTGTTGTGCCAAGACCCGGAGGAGGCGAATCGGGCGCGAGTGGCGGTGCAGGCGTCGTTGGGGGAACACGGTTTGCAGTTGCATCCAGAAAAAAGCGGGCTGGTGTCGCTGACGCAGGGCTTTGAGCATTTGGATGAGGATATTCCGATCCATTTGGCGAGTGGTAAGGGGAATTATAAGGGGTGTATTACCCATAACCGTAATAGCCAGCATCAGAGTTTGTGGGTGCAGCAGATTCTGGCGTTTCAGGATGAGGCGAAGGTGTTGGCGTGTGCCAAAGAGGTGGTGCAGGCGCGGTTGATCCACATGAAAGAGACCTTGCGGCATCGGCAGTTGGCGGAGGATTTGCCGGTGATTAATGGGGCGTTGCGTAAGTTGCCGAAGGTGGATTCGTTGGCGAGTTTGTTGGGGTATGAGGGCAGCAGTACGCGGGAATATTTTGCGCGGATTGCCAGCATCCTGCCTGCGGATTTTCAGTTTGAGGGGCGAAATCGTCGCCCGCCACGTGACCCGTTCAATGTGTTGTTGTCGTTGGGGTATACGCAGTTGTATAGCTTGACGGAAAGTGTGGTGCGGACGGTGGGGTTGTTGCCTTGGCAGGGTTTTTATCATCAGCCGCGTGGGCGGCACGCGGTGTTGGCGTCGGATTTGATGGAGCCGTTCCGGCATTTGGTGGAGCGTAGCGCGTTGTCGATGGTGGCGCGGGGGGAGATTGTGGCGACTGATTTTCGGTATACGCCGGAGCGGGCGTGTTTGATTAGCGATGCGGCGCGGCGCAAGTTTTTGGCATTGTTGATGCAGGGCTGGGAAAACAAGCTGACGGCGCGGGGGGATGATGCGGCGAAGAGTTGGTTGGATCAGTTGCGGGCGCAGGCGTTGTCGTTGAAGGGGTTTGTGACCAAGGGCGAGGCTTTTCATGCGTTTCGGTCGCGGTGATGGTATAATTTCGCTCCCGCTCCCGCTCCTGTGACGTGAGGGGGTTGGTGGTGGCGTAATGCGCTAATCAATAGGTTAGCTGCGGCAGTGAATGCAATGGATGAAAAACGCTTCACCAACCCTTTGTGATCAATGACTTGAGCATTTGCAACGAGTGAAAATGGATGCTGTTTAACCGCTTTTCTGTCCGTACCGCTGAGGTTCACCAAATCGCCGTCCAAGGCATTGATTCTATTGGTGCAAAATGGGGTGCTGTTGCAGGGGCGGGATGCCGTTTAGGCTGTGAGACTGCGCCCTGTAGGGCTATGCCGCTTTTGTTGGTGGGTTGCAGGGGCGGGATGCCGTTTAGGCTGTGAGACCCTCTAATTACTTCAAAACGAACTTGATTTCTGTTGCAGGGGCGGGATGCCGTTTAGGCTGTGAGACCTAACTGTTTTACGGGAAGACCATCTACTATATCCCGTTGCAGGGGCGGGATGCCGTTTAGGCTGTGAGACCGTCACCTTCTTCACTCCGAACCTCTCCCCCATCCCCAACCCCTTCCCCCGCAAGGGGTGAAGGGGCTAAGAAGTGTCGTTTTTCACTTAACAACGCACAGGGGTTTCCTCTTGCTCCCTTCACCCCTTGCGGGGGAAGGGTCGGGGATGGGGGGAAACGGCGAAGCCGCAACTGGTGTAGATACCCATACCGATAAAAAGTGCTACACTGTGTGCATATAACCAACCGAGAGGTGTTACGATGCAAACTGTCGAAGTCTACACAGCGCGTGATTTGCGTAACCGTTCCGGCGAACTGCTAAAACACGCCACCGACGGCAATATCAGCATTATCACCAAGCACGGCAAACCCTCCATCTTAGCGATTCCGTTCGATGCCCACCTGCTACAACACGGCATTCACCGCGTCATCGCCCTGCACATGGTGCAATCCCGCCAATTGACACTGGCACAAGCAGCAAAGCTAGCAGACATGGATTTGTCATCCTTCATCGAACTGCTCGGCGCAAGCGGCATTGATGCCGTGGACTACCCACCCGAAGAACTCGAACGCGAATTGGAGAATGCGCTTGCTGCCTGTGATCATAGCTGATGCCATCCTCCGCGAATTAGTAAAGGAACTCTAACGATGGACAAAAAACTATTTGCAGACTTGGTGCAAAGCCTGAAAGAGGCGAAAGCCATTGCCAAAGGGGAGGCTACCGCATCCCGCCGTTTTGAGGTA